>NZ_JBHTBQ010000010.1:0-63382 GCF_042664895.1 Iodobacter arcticus | reverse complement strand
TCATCATGGAAACGTCCATGCCGCCAAACTTAGCGCGCCACTTGTAGAAAGAGGCAGAGCTCATACCGTGCTCGCGGCACAGATCAGGAACGGTCGAACCAGCTTCGGCTTGCTTTAAAATCGCCATAATCTGGCTGTCGGAATAGCGTGCTGCTTTCATGTAGAGCTCCTCAAAGACTGCGAGAAAATTCTACTTAAAAATGAGCTGGTTTTGTGGGGGGATTACCGAAGCGGCATATCCATAGTGATAAAAGATAATCAGTTGTTCGGAATTGTATTCAATAAGTTCACGCGGGTCGAACTGCTCAATAGGTAAAACCTGATAGATCTGAGAGGGAGGTTTTGAGTTGTATGCGGCTTCTAGGATTGCATCCATGGGAGAAAGAAAGGAGATCATCGCACGACCTTCTTCGCAATCTTCACATGCCACTTGCGCTTGCATCAGGCTGTTCTTGCGAGGAGTGTAATAGACCATAATAAAAGCTGGGTGGTCTGTGTGCAGAACATGCCCACAAGAGTAGGGTGGTGCAGGATATTTTGATGTCATAGATGTTTTATCAAAGGATATTTAATGAGTTATTGTGGCTAGTTTAAGTGAGTAGTAAGCTTTTTGATAGTCAATCACCTAAGGTATTAAATTTAGATGTATGATAAATATATGTATTTTTAAGTGGATAGTTTAGTGCCGTAAGAAGCTGTAATTGTTGATTTTATTGGCGCAATGCCTGCGGCGATTGCGCCCTACGTTTTAATTACCTTGCTTAATCAACCACCCTCAAAACCTCATAACACGCGCCCATGGTGTGGTAGTCGGTTTTGCCGGCGGGGGATTTGTGTTGGTCGATTTTCTGGTTGTCGGGGCTGAGGATGCGGTACCACGCGCCGTGTTGGTGGTCTACGAAGTGCTCCCAGCTGTAGGCCCAGATTTTATCGTAGGCTTGCCAGTATTTTTCATCCCGAGTTTGGTCTGCCAGTAGGGCGGCGGCGGCGAGGGATTCGGCTTGCACCCAGAAATATTTGTCCTGATCGTAAGGCTCGCCGTCCAAGTCGTAGCCATAGATCAGCCCGCCGTGTGCTTCGTCCCAGCCGGATGACATGGCTTCGTCAAACAGCTCGCGGGCGCGGGCCAAGTGCCAAGGCTGCGGGTCGTGGCGGTCTAAAATGAGTAGCAGTTTGGCCCATTCGGTTTGGTGGCCGGTTTGGATGCCCCAAGGGCGGAAGATGTTGGTTTTGTTGCCCTTGTTGTATTGCAAATTGGGCGTCCAATCGGTGCGAAAATGCTCCCAGATTTGCCCTTCAGTAAAGGCGGCTTGCCGCTGGGTAAAGTTGGTGGCCAGTCGTTTAGCGCGGTCTAAATAGCGAATTTCGCCGGTGGCTTCAAAGGCGGCGAGCATGGCTTCGCAGCCGTGCATATTGTCGTTTTGGCCGCGATAATCATCCAGCACCCAGTCGCTACTGGCTTCGCTGGCGTAAACGCCGTATTCGGGCAGCCAGAAGTGTTGCTCCATGGTGTCGTAAGTTTCATCCAGCCATGCTTTGGCTTCATCCATGCCGCTGCGATAGGCGCAGGCGTAAGCTAGCATCACAAAAGCGAGGCCGTAGCATTGGTTGGTGGCATCCGTCACTTCGCCGTTTTTAACTTCCCAAGCGTAGCCGCCGGTTTGCGGGTTGAAATGCACTTTGCGAATAAAGTCTATGCCGTGCCTGACGCGTGCTTGATACTCCTTTTCGCCAAACTCCAGCCACGCCATGGCGTTATTAAACACAAAGCGGGTGGACGAGACGAGATGGCGGCTTTCCTTATCGTAAATGCTGCCGTCATCCATGTAGTAATGATAAAAACCACCCGCCGGATCGACCGAGATCGGGTCGTAAAACGCCATCGTGTGGCGAATATGTTTAAGTAGAAATTCTCTTGTGCGAAACATGGCTATTCCTTTGCAGAGAGTAAATGGGGGCGCTCTTGGGCTATCTTGCTGATGAGTTCACCAAGCAGGGTGTTGGCCCATGCAAACCAGCTGCGGGTAAATTGCTGCGGCTGATTGGCGTTGAATGATTCGTGCATATAGTAAGTTTCGGCGTGGCTGCTTTTAAGCATGTGCAAACAGAGGCGGATTTCGTTGTCTTGATCACTGGTCATAGCCCGCATGATGATAGACATTGGCCAAATCATTGGCGCAAGGGTGTGCGGGCTGCCATTGCCTTCAAACTGATCCCCCTTAAAAAACCACGGGTTGTCTGTAGAGAGCGCAAAGCGGCGGGTGTTTAGATACACCGCATCGTCTGCGGCTACCGCGCCTAAATAGGGTAAGGACAGTAGGCTAGGGATATTGGCGTCGTCCATCAGCAGTGCACTGCCGTAGCCGTCCACTTCATACGCGTAAATTGCGCCGTGTTTAGGATGCTGAACAATGGCGTGGGTTTGCAGCGCAGCGGCGACTTCGTCAGCCAGAGCGTTGCATTCGGCGGCAAAGGCGGTCTCATTAAAGAGGTCGACCACCATGCTGGCGAGCTGGCGCAGGCTGATGACGGCAAAAAAGTTAGATGGCACTAAAAACGGCAAAACAGTGGCGTCGTCCGATGGCCTAAACATCGATGCGATCAGCCCCACGGGGCGAGTAGGATTACCCCAGCCATCGCAAGCCAAGGTATCGGCTTGCCAGCTGCCGTTGCGGGTAAAGGAGTAAGGCCCGCGATTTTCTTTGCGCTGCTGTGCTTTCATGGTGGCTACAGCCAGCTTCATAGCCGCCAGCCATTGCCCATCAAAAGGCTTACGGTCGGAGCTGCCTTGCCAAAAGCCATGCGCTAAGCGGATGGCGTAGCACAGGGAATCCAACTCCCATTTGCGCTCGTGTAATTCGGGCAACATGCTGGTGTTGTCATTCTGCCATTCGCTATGGGCAGGGCCGTCGTTAAAGGCGTTGGCGTAAGGATCGATCAGGATGCAGGCGCTATGGCGGCGGATTAGCCCGGCAATCATGTCGGCAAGCCGAGGGTCTTGTTGTATATGCGCTAAATAAGGCCATACTTGCGCCGCGCTGTCCCGCAGCCACATGGCGTGAATATCGCCAGTAATCACAAAAGTATCGGGCAGGCCATCTACCATCTGAAAAGCCACGGTGGTATCGAGTGTATTGGGGTAGCACTGGCGAAATAAGCGCTGTAAGGCGGGATCAGAGATGTGTTGGCTGATGCTTTCGATATAATCGTTGACGGCGGTGCTGTGGAATTTTTGTGGCTGCAAGAGATGGCTCGGTTGTGGAAAGGGTGTGGGGGTTATTGATGGATTTGCTAGATTTAAAAGTTTTATAGGGTGTACCGCGACGAAGTCGGAGTGCAGAGAATCGGTGCGCAAGAAAAACACCTTGCACACCCTATAAAAACGCCTTCATCCACCTTTTAGCTTGTACCTGACTGCTGATTCACCTTGTGCTTCCTCAATCTTGCTGTCACTTTGCCTTCCTTGTCTGTAGCAAATAAGACCGCTCGCTCGCTGGCGATGGTGAGTGAATAGATGATGCCGCTGGCTTTGTCTTCAAAGCTGATGGCTTCTGTCTGCCCTGATTCGTTCACCAAAATCCATAATGCGCCAAGCTCAAAGCTGAGTTTTTGGGCGAATACGCCGGGTTGCTCGCCGGATAGCCAGTTTAATGGTGAGCTTAGGCCTGCCCAATCCATTGCGGTTTGATAGAGCGCAAGCAGCGGTTCGGTACGATCGTTCATTTCTAAAGGCAGTGGGCACCACATGATATTGCCCGTGGTCTGTAAGCTACCCAGTGTATTACCCTTGCTCAGCTTGGCAATTTTGTCGCCACCAAAGCTGGCGCGGTATTTATGGCTGCCTATATGGATGGATTCCTCACGTTGCAGATTACGCGTGTCTGATTCACTCATTAGGGCTTGGCAGGGCTGCCAGTAAGCGTCTAAATCGCAGGGGCCGGTTAGCAGGATCGGTGTTTTGCATAGTCCAATCCAATCACGGGCGGCTTGCGATAGGGTGTGCGGGCTGGGGATGATGATCAGCTTGGCGGGCGCGTGGTCTAGGTCGGCGAGATGATATTCGCTGATGGCGCGCACTGGTACTTTTAGCTCGTATTGCATCACGCGCACAAGGCGCTGCGTGGCTTCTAGTGCAAAGCGGCGGTTACCATAATCGTTGCTAAAGGGGTAAATCACCGCCACGTCTTCTAGCTTTCTACCTTGCATGATTGGGGCAACAGCCTTAAAGAAGCTGCCAAAATCTTCGCTGACCATGGTTTCGGGCTTACGTGTGCCATCGGCTCGGCATGCGCCGATATGCGATTCGTTGATGTTATCCATGTGGTAGTTGATATTCCACAACCACTGCACCGCACCCGCGCCGCCATTAATAAAGGCGTAAGCATATTTACGTTCTAGCATATGGGCGAGTTCGGTTTCGCTGCGCTTACTGCGGCCATTGGGGCTTTCGATATGCATGATGCCGGTTTCTTGCACGAGGCTGGGCTTGTTAGGCGTTTTGCTAAAGATAGTGTCCCAAGCCAGATCGTCATTCAGCCACCAGCTATGCACATTGGTGTAATCCACCGCCTCGGCAAAAAACATGGGCGATGGGCGCTGCATCCCTAGTGCCTCGTCTTGGCCGACGGTAATTAAACGTTGTGGGGCGATGGCGCGGAGGGTGGCGCTTAAATCAGCGATCCAGCGGTTAAGCATGTCTTGGCTAAATAGGCTGTAATCCAGCCAGATGCCGTGTTGCTTAGGCAGAATTTCAGTCGGGTTATGGCCCACATCTTGATGTAGCGGTGGCAGTACCGCGTTCCAATCGGGCAGATCGGCAGGGCTGCGATTCCAGCGTTGCTGCCAGCTGGCGATATCCGCGTCTTGCTGTTGCAACCATGTTCTAAATGCGGCGATTTCGATTGGGTCTTGCACGCTGCGTGGCCCAAGGAAAATCTGCTCGGGGTTAAACATGGATGGCTCGTTGATTAAATCCCAGTGCACATGGCTGCTGTCTTTGTGGCGGCTGACAATGGCAGAAATAAAACGCTTTTGTGCGGCGATGGCACGCGGGTCTAGGTAGGGGTTTTGGCCTTCCCACGTTTCTGGAGTAAAGGTAAAAAAGGTAAAGCAAGTTTCAAGGTTGTGGCGTTTAGCGCAGTGTAAGAAGGCATCGATAGCGCGTAAGGCGGCTTCTTGCGCGTGGCCATCGGCGAACATCACTTGCCGCCATGCTGTCCAGATGCCGGTGCGAATATAGTTGATGCCCATGCGGGCAAATTCGGCCATATCCCTATCCCAAACTGCGGGGTTGGGTAGCTGTAAAAATTTGCGATGCACATCGCTGGCCATATAGGTCATGCCGACAATCGGCACGGGTTTGCCGCCACGGGTGAAGTAATCGCGGCCCGCGCAAAGCGGCTGACCTTCTTCGAGTAAGCGGTGGTCTCGGCCCCAAAAGCCCTGCTGCAATTCACGCACTTCGCCAAAGGCAGAAACGGCGCGGCAGTGGATGGCGTAATAGCCTGACTGAATTACCATCGGGGGCGTGCTGCGGTGAAATACTGGGCCATGCGCAGTGGTATTCAGTGCCAGTGTTTCTTTAATCAGCATTTTGCCCGCTTGCATAATGGTGATATCAAATTGCCACTGGCATGCAGCGTTGCTGCGTAAGGCCTCAATTTGTAAGTTAAATGTAGGCACTTCGCTGGGGTAGTAGCAGGCAAAATCAGATTTAATCCAGATTTCGGTTACGCCTCTGGCACAAAACTTGGCCCAGTTGATGAGTGCATCGCTACCGCCTTGCTCCCAAAACAGCGCTGTGGCGTTGACGTTTACAAACAGCCAGCGGCTACCTGCAAAAGCACCGCGATGGTTTTCGATCAGAACAACAGGGGCGGCAATCGCTCTGCCTGAGGCATCTTGGGCGGTGATCAGCGGGTAAATACGCGCATCCATCGGCCCGTTAGAGCTGGATTCTTTTGGGCAATCTTTATGCTTGGTGGGCATAAGCACCAAGCCGCAGCTGGCGTCTTGCGGTGCAAACAGATGGGTTTGCTTGCTGAGTAAGGGGTATTGCTCACCCGCCTCAATACTGATGGCTGCGCTGCTATCAACGGCCAGCATTTCATGGATATTTAAATCTCTAAAAAGGGTGGTTGGGGCAGAAAAAGGCATATTGCCCATGCTGAGTAAATTGCCGCCATTTTGTAAGAAATTGAGTAGCGCAGGCCAAGCCTCATACGGGAAATAGGCTCCGTGTGTGGCGATGACACAGCTCCCCGCTGATGCACTATTTAAGGCATTGATAAGGGTATTGCAATCGGCGAGTGTGCCAGATTCCTGCCAGCGGGCCAGATCATCCTGATGTGGGCGTTCGCCGTGGTAAGCCAGATTTGCATCGTAAAAAAAAATGGCACTCATGCGTTCTCCTTTTAACCGCATTTGCATTTGGGGCTGGCGGGCACGTAAAACGCAGCGGGTTTACTGCCGCAATGCTTACCATATGGCAGCAGATGGGTTTGGTAATTTCGCTACCCTGCCTGCTCCATAGTATTGATTACATTCTGTTTGTTTGTTTAATTAATTTGCTTTCTAGTCTATTTTGCTGATTGTAATCAATCAATGGCTTATGTATATAGAATGCTGGCGCTACGCTCCCATTGTTAAAAATGGCAGTGGCTGGCTTTGGAATAGAGTAGGGGTAATAGGTGGATGAGCCTTTGCGCAGAAAGTTTCATTTTTCGGCGGAACTTGTTCATTGTTACTAAAGTGCATGATTGAAAAGGGTTAATCAGCATTGCCAATGACATGGTAAATTGATTTATTTTATGTATTTGGCTTATTTTAATAGAGCTTGTATCCGTACTGCGCTAAAAACAGGGAAGTCCTCATAATGAAAACGTTTATATTTATTGCTCTGCTTATCACGGGCGCTGCCCATGCAGAAATCTATAAATGGAAAGATGCAGCAGGCATGATGCATTATTCTGATCAGCCACCTAAAGGCAATAAAGCAGAAGTGCTTAAAACCAAGGATTTGCCTGTTAGTACGATGTCGTCTCAGCGCCGAGAGGCTTCTGCAGCAAGTGGTGTGGAGGTAAAAGCCAGCGCGCCTGTGGCGAGTGTGCCTGTGGCGGCAAAAAGTGAAAAAGATGAAAAAGCATGTAAAGAAGCCATGGCAAGGCTGAGCTATTTGCAAGGCTCAAAAAAGTTTTCGAGCGTCAATGAAAAAGGCAAGCTGGAGTTTATGGAGGCGGCGCAGCGTAAGGCTGAAACGGCCAGCGTAGAAGCGAATATCAAGCGAGTTTGCCCCTGAAGTGCATGTATTTTTCCGCCAAGCCGCCTGTATGGGCGGTTTTTTATTGCTTGCGCGCGGTGAATTGCATTTTTCTTCCAGGCCCACCATTTAGCGTCCCCCAAGGCGGCGTATCTAGATGCTGTCGAATTGCTGACACCGTCTTGTAATCTTTAATATTTAGCGTAAAGATTTGTTTTATCCATTGCTAAAGTCCTTTCACCTAGCTATCTAGATAAGAAGCTGATGGTTCTTGAAAATAGAGCTGAATCATTATTTTACAAAATGCTGACGAGCGTATTGGGTGAGTGTCAGCCATAGCGGGTAAGGTGAGTTGATATGCACGAGCATGCTAACCAAACATCGTTTAAAGATATTATGCGTTTGCATGATATTGATGATGCCGATCTGGAAGTCGTTCGAAAGTACGGTGCCTTAGTGGTGCCAAAAATGCCTGAATATTTAACGCATTTTTATGAATGGATGCGTGAGTTGCCTGAATATCAAACGCTAATGTCGAATGATGAAGTTAAAAAAAGAGCCCAAAATGCGCAAGTTACTTATTGGAAGCGTTTTTTTGCTGGCGTTTTAGATGATACCTATATCGAGGATAGGCGGCGCTTAGGTGAAACACACGCGCGGATTGGTTTATCTTTGCCCAGCTATTTTGCGGGAATGAATTACTCCTTTGTATTATTTACTAAGAAACTTTACGATGGCGGTTTGTTTAGTGAGGAATACGGCAAGGCAGTAGCGTCTATTACCAAGCTATTGCATTTAGATACTTCTATTGTGGTGGAAACCTATACGCGGCTGATTAATGAACGAATTAATGAGCAAAGCCGTGCTTTAATGGAAATGTCCACCCCGGTTACAATGATTTGGCAAGATATCCTGATGCTGCCTGTAGTAGGGATTATTGATTCAAAACGCGCTCAGGATATTATGGCGGCTATTTTGAATAAAATTGCTGAAACACGCTCCCGCGTATTTATTATGGATATATCCGGCGTGGCGATTGTGGATTCTGGTGTGGCCAATCATTTAATTAAAATCACAAAAGCAACCCGGTTAATGGGCTGTACCAGCCTGATTTCCGGTGTTTCACCTTCGATTGCGCAAACGATTGTTCATTTAGGGATTGATATTGAAGGAATGACAACCCATGCCACCTTGCGTGATGCGCTAGAGCAGGCGTTTAAAAGCGTAGGCATACGAATGAAAAGAGTGGATGAGGTTTAGGAGGAGGGATGGCAGATCGTGAATCAGGGGGGGGAGTAGCCATTTCGATGGTTGAAGATGCTCTGCTTGTGTGTGTGCAGGCCGAGCTGCGCCCTTCAACATTGACTGAGCTGCAAAATAGATTACTAGAGCAGGTTACAAAAGTGGCGGCGAAGGGGGTGATGCTTGATTTATCTGAAGTCGATGCCTTAGACGTTGATGGTTTTGCTGCGCTGATTGATTTAAGCAAAATGCTGAAAATGATGGGGGCTAAAACCGTTTTTATTGGCTTTAGGCCGGGGGTGATTGCCGGGTTGGCTGCGCTTGATAGTAATCTTTCTGCATTGCGAGGTTGCCAGACTATCCGGCAAGCACTGGATTTATTGCATGAAACCTAGCGTGGAAATGGCAACGGTTTGGCGCAGAATAAAAAATGAGGCTGATGCAGCAATGCTGGTTGCTTATGTTTTTTCTTTGGCAAAGCAGTGTGGATTTTCTCCTGTGGCGGTAACAGAAATCACGACGGGAGCATCCGAGCTGGCGACCAATATTGTGAAATATGCAGGCGAAGGAGTGATGATTTTTTCTTGGGTTGTGCATCAGCAGCGTGAGGGATTAGAGGTGGTGGCCGAGGATCATGGCCCGGGAATTAATGATATGGCATTGGCAATGACCGAGCACTTTAGTACCAAGGGCACGCTGGGCTTGGGCCTGCCGGGTACACGCCGATTGGCAGATGAATTTGAGATTAGTTCTGAACCACATAAAGGCACTCGTGTGCTATTTAGAAAATGGAAAAACTAAGCGTTATGCAATTTGAATTTGCACGTTGCTTGCGGCCTTGTTTTGGTGAGGTGCTGTGTGGCGATGGCACGATCGTTAAGCCGATGGAAAATGGGCTGTTTGTCGGAATCTTAGATGTATTAGGCCATGGCCCAGAAGCACATGAGCTGGCGCGGGAATGCGAGCAATGGCTGGAAAAAAATGGCAGCGAGGATATTGAATATGTGGTTAAGACATTGCATGAGCATATCCGTGGCTCGCGGGGCACGGCGATTACATTGGCTTTCTTAGCGCATGATGGCAGTGCGCGATGTGTCACGATAGGCAATACGGTGATGCGTAAATTGAGCGACAGCTGTGTCACTTTTTCAGCGCAGGCAGGCACCTTGGGTATTGCATTACGCAGCTTGCGAATTGAAACATTTAATTTCAAAAGTAATGATGTTTTTTTATTGGCGACGGATGGCATACAAGAGCATATTTCTGGTGAGCAGATTTTGCTGGAGCGCAGAAACAGCAATCTGAATGAAATGGTTGCCAATATGTTAAGCCGTTATGGGAAGCTTTACGACGATGCCACTTGCCTGGCGATAAAGTGCACATGATGATTAAACTTGGCGTAATGGATTTACGGGGCGAAGATGGCGTTTATCTTGCGCGAGATAAGCTGCGGCGTGCCTTGGAATGCTTGCATATTGATCGAATGCGCAGCGATTTTCTGCTGACGGGTTTTTATTCGCTCTGCCAGTGGGTGAGGCGCTCGTCAGGAGCGTGCGAACTGGTGTTTGGTATTGATAATGATCTTTTGTGTTTTGTAGTGCAGGCAGAGGAAGGATGGAAAAAACACAGATTATCTGCATTTTTTGATGAACAGCATGAGCTGGCTGATGGCGTACTAGAATTGGGTTTTAGAATTGGCTTGCAAGATGCCGAAAACATTCAAAAAGTTAAAAATATTGTCAATGAGCAAACGCGTGATGAATTAATGGCCGAACTGACGGCTAATAATTCTGAATTAGCCGCGCATAAAGAAGGTTTAGAGCAAGAAGTAGGCCGTAGGGCGATGGCATTACAGCAAAGCGAAATGCAATCAAAGGCTGTGATTGAAGGTGCACCAATTGCCGTTATTTTATTGGATTATGATTGTTGTGTAACAGATTGGAATCGCGCTGCAGAATTGACCTTTGGCTTTTCGCCTGCCGAAGTAGTGGGCTTAAAATTGCAAAGCTTGATTCATATTGAAGGCGATGGCGATTTGCCCTTGATTTTGGAATCAGGCTTAAGCGAAGCCACATCTCGTATGACTACGGCCCGTTTTTGGGAATTATTGGCTCGTAATCGCTCGGGAAGCTTATTGCCGGTGGAAGTCGGTATGACGGTGCTGAATATAGAGGGGCATTGTAGCGGTACTTTATTTGCGCGGGATATCAGCCAGCGCAAATTAGTAGAGCAAGAGCTGCAATCGGCTAAAACCAAAGCAGAAGAAGCGGCATCGGTTAAATCGAGTTTCTTGGCTAATATGAGCCATGAAATTCGCACCCCTATGAATGCGGTGATTGGTTTGTCGCATTTGGCATTAAAAGCAGAAATGCCGCCTAAGCAGCGGGATTATCTGTCAAAAATACACCATGCAGGCACGTCTTTATTAGGAATTATCAATGATATTCTTGATTTTTCTAAAATTGAGGCGGGTAAGTTAAATATTGAAGTTGCACCATTTGATCTGGAAACAGTACTAAATAATATGTGTACGGTTACCACGCAAAAAGTATTTGAAAAAGGTTTGGAATTTGTTATTCATAACCCAGTTGATATTCCACCTTGCTTATTGGGCGATTCATTGAGGCTTAGCCAGATTATGATTAATCTGGTCAATAATGCAGTGAAGTTTACCGAATCGGGCGAGGTAGAAATCACGATTCGTTGTATGGAAAAAAACCATGAGCAAACACAATTAGAATTCAGAGTACGGGATACCGGTATTGGCATGACGCAAGAGCAGCTGGGTAAGCTGTTTATGGCGTTTACTCAGGCCGATAGCAGTACCACGCGTAAGTTTGGCGGTACAGGGCTGGGGCTTTCAATTAGTAAACGCTTGGTTGAGTTGATGGGCGGGCGCATTTGGGCAGAGAGCGAAAGCGGAGTGGGCAGCCAGTTTGTGTTTACGGCGTGGTTTGGTATTGAGCATAAAGAAATCAGAAGGCGTGCTTTACCCGCCGAAATCAATAATATGCGTGTTTTGGTGGTGGATGATCATGAGCATGCACGCTTAGCGATTATCGAAGTGCTAAAGCGGTTTTGTATGCGAATTGAACACGTGGGCTCAGGGCAGGGCGCGGTGGAGCTTTGCAGCGCGGCCCACCAACGTGGTGATCCTTTTGGCCTGGTTTTGCTCGATTGGCAAATGCCGATTATGGATGGTGCACAAGCGGCTCAGAAAATTCAGGAAGTGCTGCCAGCAGATGCGCCAAAGCTGGTGATTGTGACGGCGTTTGATCGTGAAGATATTTATATCCAAGCGCAAAGTCTGAATATCAGTGCCATTTTAACCAAACCTGTGAATGCGTCTTCACTCACGGATTGTCTGGTTTCGATTTTTGCAGACGATGATGTTTCTGATAGCCATTCTGCACCACAGGATGAGGTAGATGTTGGCTTGCAGGGTATGTCTGTGCTGCTGACGGAAGATAATCCGATTAATCAGCAAATTGCCACAGAGCTACTGGCCACGGTTGGCGTGGAGGTCGTGGTGGCGAATCATGGTAAAGAAGCGTTAGAAAAACTGGAGCAATTGGGGGCGGGGTATTTCGATGTGATTTTAATGGATATGCAGATGCCGGTTATGGATGGTTACGAGGCATCCAAGCACATTCGCACCGATCCGCGCTACAACGCGATTCCCTTGATTGCAATGACGGCGCACGCCATGGTGGAAGAGCGAGCGCGTTGCCTTGATTTGGGAATGAATGATCATATTTCCAAGCCGATAGACCCTGCTCAGTTTTTTGCCTGTTTAAAACATTGGCGCGTGACAACGCCGGCAGGTGAGGCAAAAGGGCCGGTGGGTTCGTCCCCCGTTGATGTGCTGTCTATTGACTTGCTTACTGCTCCGGTGGTTTCTTTGCCTGAAGTAGCTGTAGCACCGCCAGTGTCGCCTGCTGCTCCCGCTAAGGAGGTGGCGCGTCAGGAGCTAGATGTAAAAGTGGGCTTGGGCTATGTGCTGAATAACCCATCACTCTACCTGCGTATGCTTAAACAGTTTTGCGGTAGCGAGGCCGATTGTGTGCAAAGAACCCATGCGGCTTTGCTGGCGAATGAATTAGAGCCTGCTTTGCGCTACTCGCACACCTTAAAAGGTTTGAGCGCAACCTTGGGTGGAACTAAAGTCTCAGAAATTGCAGGGCGAATTGAATTAGCTATTTCGCATGGCGGGGGTTTAAATGAGGTCAAGGACGATTTGTTGCTGCTTGATCAGCATCTCAGCGTACTGATGCGCGAGGTGAGTGAATATATCAATGGTGAAGATCCTTTTGCCAATACGCCCGCACCCGCAGGAAGAATGCCGGCTAAGGAGTTGCAAAACTTATTGACCTGGTTAGAGCGATTGCTGACTGATATGGATGCGGAAGCGCTTACCGTGATGAGTAAATACGGCGACGCGATGAGCGATTTTTTTGATCCGGCAGAATTTGCAGCGTTTCGGATTGCGCTGGAGAAATTCAACTTTGGTGAAGCGTTGCCGATTTTACAAAAAATGAGCGCTAATCTGGCTCAAGTTTAGAAAAGGGGCGGCGAAGAGGGCATTAAGCCGCGCCGCCTTTCTTTGTGACTTTTCCCTCTAAAGCGCGCTGTCTGCGAATTTCCTTAGGATCGGCTAGGAGGGCGCGGTAAATCTCTACCCGATCTTTTTCCCGCAATACGGTCTCAAGCTTGCAGGCTTTAGAAAAGATACCGATTTTATTGCTGGATAAATCAATTTCCGGAAAAAAATCTAAAACGCCAGATTGGGTAATGGCTTGCTCTGCACTTGTGCCTGCACTCACTTTGAGGGCAATCAGTTTCTGCAAAACAGGCGTGGCATAGACCACTTCAATATTGATTAATGTACTCATGATGGCCCTGATCAATCGGCTTATGGATGAATTTTATCGGCTTGTTTAATAAAAGCATCTACAAAAGTGTTGGTGATTTTATTAAATACGGGACCAATAATCATTTCTAAGCCTCGGCTGGAAAACTCATAATCTAGCTCAAATTCTACTTTGCAGGCGTCTTCCATTAGCGGTGTAAAACGCCACACACCATGCAAGGCTTTAAACGGGCCATCCACAAATTGCATATCAATTAAATGCTTCGACTTAATATCTCGGGTACGGAAAAAAGTTTTTACTTTTAAAAACTCAATTTGTACGGTGACATCCAGTACGGTGTCGGTACGCTCGTGTACTTCTACGCCGCCGCACCAAGGTAGGAATTTTGGATAGTTCTCGACGCGATCTACCAGATCAAACATGCGATCCGCGGAGTGGGAGACTAAGACTGTTTTACGAATAGACTGCATAGTTTGTCTTTATGATAATAAGGCGACTTGGGGAATGCTAAGGATGTGCTTTCCGCTCATTTCCCTGCTTTAAAATTGTAGGGCGGGTGCAACCCGCGAGCAATGTTAACAAACACGCGGCTTGCTCCTAATGCCGTTCACTTAAGCGGTTTTGTTTGAGTTCCCCCCTTTGTAAAGGGGGGCTAGGGGGGATTTGCAGTTGATGTTGGGCTTAAAATAAGCAAAAACCCCAAGGCAAATCCCCCTCAATCCCCCTTTTTCTAAGGGGGAAGCAAAACCAATACCTTAAGTGAACGGCATTACGGCTTGCACCCGCCTTATAATTGTTTTACGAATAGACTGCTTAGTTTGTCTATATGGCGGCGTGAGGTATTACTATCCGCCGCACCGTTGTTTGTAGCGTAAAATGCCGAGCTTCCAGCAAGCACACTAGATGTAAAAAAATGACCGAGCATCGTAACCCCGACTACTCCATGACGCAACTTGAAAACATCCGCATGCCACCGCATTCGGTTGAGGCTGAGCAATCTGTGCTTGGTGGCCTGATGCTGGATAACAGCTCATTCGACAAGATTGCTGACACCTTATTTGAAGCCGATTTCTACCGTGATGATCACCGCCGCATCTTTGCCGTGATTGCCAAGCTGGTAGAGCTGGGCCGTCCCGCCGACGTGATTACCGTGGCCGAAGCGCTCGATACCCACGAAGAGCTTACTTATGTGGGCGGTTTGGCCTATTTGGGCTCTTTGGTGCAAAACACCCCATCTGCCGCCAATATTCGCCGTTATGGTGAGATTGTCCGCGAAAAATCAGTCATGCGCCAGTTGGCGTCGGTTGCCACCGATATTGCCGATGCGGCGTATAGCCCCAGCGGGCGAGAAGCATCCGAGCTACTCGATCAGGCCGAATCGGCCGTGTTCCAAATTGCCGAGCAATCGTCTCGCGGCCAAAAAGGCTTTATCGGCATGCCGCCGATTTTAAAAGAGATTGTTGAGCGTATCGATTATCTATTCCAACAAGACAATCCGTCCGAAGTCACCGGTGTTGCAACGGGTTTTTTAGACCTCGATCGAATGACCTCGGGTATGCAGGCAGGCGATTTAATTATCGTGGCGGGCCGTCCTTCTATGGGTAAAACGGCGTTTTCGGTGAATATTGCCGAGCACGTCGGCATCGAGCTTAAGCTGCCGGTGGCGATTTTCTCTATGGAAATGGGCGCAACTCAGCTGGGTATGCGTATGGTCGGCTCGATTGGCCGCATCGATTTGCACAAACTTAAAACGGGTCGTTTTGAAGATGAGGATTGGGTGCGCCTGACCCACGCCGTTGGAAAAATGAACGAAGCGCCGATTTTTATTGAAGAAACCGGCTCGCTAACAGCTTTGGATATTCGTACTAAGGCTAGACGACTTGCGCGGCAATGTGGCGGCCAGCTTGGCTTAATTGTGATCGATTACTTGCAGTTGATGGCGGGGCGGGCTGGCGCAAAAGACCAGAACCGCGCGACCGAGCTGGGTGAGATTTCCCGAGGCTTGAAATCATTGGCAAAAGAGCTGAAAGTGCCGATTATCGCGCTCTCGCAGCTTTCTCGGTCTGTAGAGCAGCGCACAGATAAACGCCCAATGATGTCGGATTTGCGTGAATCGGGCGCGATTGAGCAGGATGCAGATTTGATTTTATTTATGTACCGCGATGAATACTATAACCCAGATACTCAATTCAAGGGTCTTGCGGAATGCATTATTGGTAAACACCGTAACGGCCCCGTTGGTAAGATCCCGCTGGTGTTTGTGGGCCAGCATTCTCGCTTTGAAAACGCCTTGGTTCGCCCAGATGGCTGGTCGAGTGATCTTGAGTAAGCGCTGAGTTGCGTGGGCAAAAAGCGTTACCTTGTCCACGCAGATCGTTAAAGCCAAAAACATAAAAAAGCTGATTTTATAGGGTGTGCAAGGTGTTTTTCTTGCGCACCGCCTCTTGGTGCGCAACGACTACGTCGTTGTACACTCTATAAAACCGAGCCATCCTAAAGTTAGGTAGTGCCTCTTTTGTAAGGCGGGTTGCACCCAATCCTATCAACTTAAGCAAAACCCACGGGAGATAACGTTTTTGTAGGTTGGGTTACGCAATATATCGCTGAGCGAGGTAAACCTCGCACGCAGACTGCTAACCCAACCTACAAGTTCCCCGTAAGTTGATAAGACCGGGGTTGCACCAGCCCTAAGCCGCCACACCCCCTGTCCCAAACGCCTCCGCATGAATCCGCTCTGCACTAATTCCCATAGTTTGTAACGATTTGATCTGGGCTTGCATAAAGGCCAGTGGCCCGCAGAGGTAGTAATCGGCGTCGGGTAGAATGACGCTATCGGCGATTTTAGCCAAATCCACATAGCCCAGATGGTCGTGGCTATGGTCTGGGCAGGCGTCGCCATAAAATACGGTTTTTTCGACGCTGGATTTTTGAGTTGCCAGCTGATTCACCACATTTTTAAAAGCATGCACCTCGCTATTGCGGCAGCCGTGTACAAAGTGCACGGCTCGATCGCTACCGGTTTTAACTAAGTGCTTGAGCATCGCCATCATGGGGGTAATGCCCACGCCGCCGCTAATTAAAACCACGGGGGTTGTTCGATCCTGATGCAGGACAAAATCTCCGGCTGGCGGGGCGAGATCGATGACATCGCCAACATTGACTGTGTTGTGCAGCAGATTAGACACTTGGCCGATGATATTGCCGGCTTGTTCACGTTTTACCGAAATACGCAGATAATCATTGCCGGGCGCGTCGGATAAGCTGTATTGGCGCGGCTGCATCAGATTCCATTCCGGCACAAACATCCTTACCGAAATATATTGCCCTGGCGCGTAATCGGGCACGCTGCCACCGTCGGCGGGGCGTAAATAGAAAGAGGTGATTTCGCTGCTTTCTTGTTCTTTTTTTGCCACCACAAAGCCACGCCAGCCTGTCCAGCCGCCTTGTTTAAAAGCGGCTGCGGCATAGAGCTGTGCTTCTTCGGCAATCAAGACATCGGCAAGCTGGCCGTAGGCTGCGGCCCACGCTGCAATCAATTCATCGGTGGCGGCCGCGCCCAATACTTCACGGATAGATGCCAGCAAATGGTGGCCCACAATCGGGTAGTGCTCTGGGCGTATGCCAAGGCTGATGTGTTTGTTGGCGATATGGGTGAGCACAGGGGCCAGCACGCTAGGGTTATCAATATGCTCGGCATAAGCGGCCACGGCCATTGCTAGCGCTTGCTGCTGCGCGCCGGACTGCTGATTGCCTTCGTTGAAAATTTGTTTAAGTTCTGGATTGTGCTGAAACATCCGTGCATAAAAATGTGTGGTCAGTGCAACACCATGTTGTTTGAGGATGGGGGCGGTAGCGCGGACTAAATCTCGTTGGGCAGCATTAAGCATGCGTATCTCTGTGTTTTTTAAATGTGCATTTAATTTACCTATTAAAGGGCGGGGTGTATAGGTAAAATTGCATGTTTAGAAAATAAAGTGGCTTGGTCTTGATCTGCCTGCTTGCATCTTTCTCATTAAGGTGGGTTGTTTGTTTGAATTGTGCTCTTGCGCCGCTTATCACTGAAAAGGTAGTAAGTCTTGTTGTCAGGCCGTATTTGCCCACCACAATCCATGATGCTCAATGTGGTGTGGATAAGGGATAAATCATGGAACAGCGCTTAAAAGTTTGGGTCGCGGCTCTTGTGGCAAGTGTGGGGCTTTGTGCTTGTGGCGGAGGGAGTAGCGGCTCATCATCTGCCACCCCCGTGGCAACGACCCCGACCTCGGTGCCCACCGCGGTACCCACTCCCACCCCGGCCCCAAGCGGTGGCGCTTATGCCCAAGGCACGGTTACTGGTTTTGGCAGCGTGATTATTGATGGCGTTACGCTTGATGACAGCAGCGCCAGCTTTAAGGTAGAGCAAGACCCGTCGCTCAGCAGCACCGGCACCAGTAATGATATTAAGCTTGGTATGAAAGTGGAGTCTGATCAGGGTAGTGATGACAAAATTAAAACGCTGACTGCCTTGCCCGAGGTTTACGGCAGGATTTCTGAATTACAAGTGGGCGTGGGTTTCAAGCTGGCAGGGCAAACCGTCAAAGTATCAACTGACGCAGCCGCGCCCACGGTATTTGAAGGCGCAAGTGTGCTGGCTGATTTATTGGTCGGCGATATTGTAGAAGTACACGGTAGCCGTGATGCCGCTGGCGTGATTGTTGCCACACGCATAGAGCGCAAAGATCCAGCTAGCGCGGTGATGGTGCGGGTGGTTGGCGTGGTCAGTGCGCTTGATAACACGGCTAAAACACTGGTAGTCAGTGGCTTAACGGTTAACTTTAGCAGCGCTAAACTTCGTCCAGAAGGCGTAGTGCTAGAAAATGGCCAGTTGATTGCAGTATGGAGCGATCAGGCGATTAGTGCGGCGGGATTGATGAGCGCCAAGGCCGTTAAAGTCAAAAAACCGCAGGTTGGTGACGGGCTGAAAATGCAAATTGGCGGGTTGGTTGTCAGCCTTAATGGCACAGCACTGAGCTTTAAACTGGGCGAGGTTATGGTAGACGCTAGTAAGGCCAAATTTGAAGGGGGTGTGGCGGCTGATTTGGCTAATGGCAAGGCCGTGCGTGTGGGCGGCGTGTGGCAGACCGATAAACTGGTGGCCGCCAGCGTGAAATTTGTAAAAGACAGCGCGGATGCCAAAGTTGAGTTAAAAGGCCCAATAACCGACTATATTTCGCTCGCCAGTTTTAAAGTGCGTGGCGCTTTGGTGGATGCCAGCGCGGCAAAAATTGAAGGCGGCACGGTAGATAATCTGGCTAATGGCGTCTTGGTTAAGCTAGAGGGCAGTATTGCCAGTGGCGTGGTGCAGGCTAAGGCATTAAAAATTGAGACCAGCAGCGCAAGCACCAAGCCAGATCAGGCGGTGAGAACATTCCCCGGTGAAATCAAAGACTATGTGCTTGCTACGGGGAAATTCACTTTGGCTGGCGTCAGCCAAGCTATGCAATTGACTGACAAAACGGTCTATCTCAATACCGGCTCAGATAAAGCGGCGAGCAAGGCTGATTTTGCCAATGGTAAAAAAGTGA
Organism: Iodobacter arcticus; assembly: GCF_042664895.1. NCBI lineage: Bacteria > Pseudomonadati > Pseudomonadota > Betaproteobacteria > Neisseriales > Chitinibacteraceae > Iodobacter > Iodobacter arcticus. The sequence continues at coordinate 44,447 of NZ_JBHTBQ010000010.1, read as the reverse complement.
CCATCAGGGGCGAGGTCGTTGCTGATATTTTACAAGTGCGCGAAGTGAAATTTACGGCGACTAAGGCAGAGCCTGTCAGGCTGAGCGGGGTAGTGAGTGGGGTAAGCAGCAGCCAGTTTAAATTAAATGGCGTGCTTATTCTTTGGAGCAGCACTACACCGATCGAGGGTGGCACGTCAGCGAGTCTGGTGAATGGCGTAAAAGTAGAAGTCAGCGTGCTGAAAAATGCGGATCTGCTGCAAGCACAAAAAATAGAAATCAAAGGCAGGGCAAGCACCTTAGAGGTAAAAGGTGCGCTGAGCGATTTTGTGTCTATCAGCGATTTTAAAGTGGCAGGGCAAAAAACCGATGCCAGCAAGGCAGAATTTAAAGACGGGAAAAGCAGTGATCTTGCCAATGGCCGAGTGCTAGAGGTGAAGGGAGCCTTGAGCAATGGCGTGTTGATTGCAACAAGGGTGTCGTTTGAGGATTAAAACGATGCTGCTGGGGAGTTGCTAGCAAGGCGTTTTTTAGCGTAAAAAAAGCCACTCATCGCATGAGTGGCTTTTGCTTTTGTAGGGTGGGTGCAACCCGCGAGCAATACTGAAAAATATGCGGGTTGCACCCGCTCTACAAAAGATACAGGGTGCTGAGCTTTATTCAGCCAACAACACCGCCAAAGCCGCACTCACATCTGTCGCAGCAACGCCTTCGCTTAAGCTAATGGCGGTATCGCCATTAATCGCGGCCACGCCTTCGTTTTTAAGTTTGGCGATCCATTGCCCGGCTTCTTTGCCTTGGGCAAAGCCTGTGCTTTGCAGTAGTAGGCGGCCATCGGCGGCGCTGAAGTTAAAGTAAAACAAGCCGTCTTCTAAGCGGAATTGTTTAAACAGTGGTAGCGCGGCTTTTTTCTCGGCTTTGGCGATAGGTGCAGCAACCGCTTGCATGGCCCGCAGGCCCAGCGATTCGCGTACTTTCTTTAATAAAGGCGCGGCGGTGGCGCGGGCTTTGGCAGCACCGGCTTGCAGCAGCGCTTCAATTTCTTCTGGATGTGCCATTAGGGCTTCATAGCGCTCACGCATCGGGGCAATATCGCGCTCGATTAAATCCAGTAAGCGTTTTTTTGCATCTCCCCAGCCGAGGCCCGCACGCAGCTCGTCTTTAAATTGCTGGGTTTGCTCTTTTGAGGCAAAGGCTTCAAAAATGGTGACAAGGTGTGAGTTGTCAGGGTCTTTGGCGTCCCCTGGTAAGAGGCTATTGGTCACAATTTTAGCGATCGCGTCTTTCATCGCCTTGTGGCCGCCCTCGAACAGCGGAATCGTATTGTCGTAGCTTTTGCTCATCTTGCGGCCATCAAGGCCGGGCAAGGTGGCAACGTGCTCTTCGATATGTGCTTCTGGCAATACAAATAAATCGCTGCCTTGGCCAAATAAATGGTTAAAGCGGGCGGCTACATCGCGCGTCATTTCAATATGCTGAATTTGATCGCGGCCCACCGGTACTTTGTGCGGGTTAAACAGCAGAATATCGGCGGCCATTAAAATAGGGTAGCAAAACAAGCCCATGGTAATGCCTGCATCGGCATCTTCACCGGCGGCCTCATTCACATCGGTGCTGGCTTTGTAAGCATGGGCGCGGTTCATCTGGCCCTTGGCGGTGACGCAGGTCAGCAGCCAGTTCAGCTCGGTGACTTCAGGTACATCGCTTTGGCGATAAAAAGTAACGCGCTCAGGGTCTAGGCCAGCAGCTAACCAAGTGGCGGCAATTTCTAAGCGCGAGCGCTCGATTCGGGCCGGATCATCGCACTTAATCAGCGCATGATAATCGGCCATAAAAAAGAAACAATCACTATCAGGGCTTTGGCTAGCAACAATCGCTGGACGAATGGCCCCTACATAGTTGCCCAAGTGGGGTGTACCCGAGGTGGTAATGCCGGTAAGAACACGCAAACTCATCACTTTTTCCTATATTGCACGCTGCAAGAATGGCAGCAAGTCTAGCAGGCGAGGCGTGCTTGCGTAAGCACAAAATGATTGAATAAAATCGTGCATTAGCCATGTTTTTTAAGTGCCGGCTTAATAAAATAGATTGGCGTAGATAAATGACTGTAATAAATTCTTCATCTGCTTGTTTTAAATAGGGGCAGGCTGCAGGTATTTGTATTGGCTTGCTAGTGAAAACCCGTCAGGGGTAAATATTTAATTTGGCGTAGCTTGATTATTGATCGCGATCGGCATTTTTACCTATGGTCTTAGTGTTGTTTTTTTATAAATAGTTTCAAAAAATAGACAACTGGTTTCGGTATTAATAGGCCTCTAATCAAGTGTGTTAATTCAAGAGCCTATGTTAGTCTTAATGAGGTAAATCTCTCCCATAAGGAAATTATAATGCGTAATAAAATATTTGAAACGCTGCTGATTGCTTCTGGTTTGATGATTGGGCAAGTTGCCTTTGCTGAAGAGATTTCAGAAAATGAGGTATTAGTTGGTTCATCGGAGAAATCCACTGTTCAGGCTAATGTTGAAGAAATTGATATTGCTCAGCGTAGTATTCTTTTGGCTTTGCCAGATGGTCAGAAACTTGCATTTGATCATGTTGATCAAAAAATAACCCATTTCGATCGTTTGAAATTGAATGATAAAGTCAGTGTAAGTGGCTCAAAGTCTTCTGCAATTGTGCTGCAAAAAGGCGGTGCAGGTGTACGTAAAATTGTTGATGCCCAAGGCCGGGATGTGACCATTGATGGTGAGGGTGTGTTAAAAACACAAACACTTTACAATGATATTCTTAACGTTGATCTTAATGCGGGCAATGTAAAGATTAAAAATGTAAGCGGCAAGATTGAGACTATTCCTGTTGAAAACAAAGCGCTGCTGATGAAGGCAGAGGCGGGTGATCAATTGTTGATTGTGAATCGAGTTAAGTTGATTATCTGGGCTAATTAATGAGTAAATAAAAACAGCCTGCAATTTGCAGGCTGTTTTTTTATGCGCGTTATAAAGCGCCGATTTATTTATTAATGGGCTGTAGATGGATTTTTAGAGTGCTGGACTTGATTTTTGAATGTGTAGGGTGGGTGAAACCCGCGAGTGATGCTGAGTAAATGCGCGGGTTTCACCCGTATTATATTTATAATGAGATTGAGCAAAAGGCATAATCAGGTATATTGAAGTAAAAATCAGCAATAGGTTAGTACCTGCTTTTTTACTTTTTATACAGGAAGTCTGAATGGAAACCAAGCAAGGAAGCTGCCATTGTGGCGCCGTTGTTTTTGAGGTGGATTTAGCACAGGGCTTAGAGAATTTGCGTCGCTGCAATTGTTCGCTCTGTAGTCGTAAAGGTTCAATTATTGCCAGCGTACCGGTTGAAGGGCTACGCGTGATAAAGGGTGAGGAAATGCTTACTCTTTATCAGTGGAATACTAAAACGGCAAAGCATTACTTTTGTAAAGTGTGTGGCATTTATACCCATCATCAGCGCCGCAGCAATCCATCGCAATTTGGCTTTAATGTGGCGTGTATTACCGGGGTCAATCCCTTTGATCTGGGCGAGATTGGCGTGGGCGATGGCGCTTCGCAAGGTTTACTTAATGTAAATTAAATGCCCGTTCATTTATAGGTAAAGCCATAAAATAGCACTATAAGCCATAGTTTAGAATCATCGCAATATAGGGCTAATTATGGCTGATCTTTATGCCTTGGTTTATGTTAGTGCTGCGACGATGCTGCTGATTGATTCTTTGTTTATTGGATGAAAAAATACAGTAGCGAAGTTTATCTGGTTGGAATATGGGCTTTGTGCAAGCTACACAATCACAAATGCGGGCGCGCTCTTCTGCTCATTGGGAAAAAATCGTGAATGAAACCACAAATCAATTGTCTGATGCAGAAAGGAATTATTCTGCTCAGAGATTTTTGGGCTAGGCGCTAATTAAAAGAAGACTCAAGCGGCGTATTAATAACGGCCTCAATTCGATAGCCATCAGGATCGATCACAAAAGCCGCATAATAATGCTCGCCATAATCTGGCCGCAATCCGGCAGGGCCATTATCCGTGCCGCCATAGGCTATGGCTGCAGAATAAAAAGCATCAACTGCGGCTCGGTTTGTGGCTGAAAACGCTAAATGAAACCCTTGGCCAATTGCAACGTGCTTGCATAGTTTGATTGCAAATTTGTCGCCACCGCCTTTAATACCATAGCCCACCGCAGCATCGTCGCCTTCAAAATCTTCCCAAACCCGAATATAGCCAAGCGGGGTTAATACGGCATCATAAAAAATAGCTGAGCGTTGGATGTCTGTTACACCGAATGATAAATGATGAAGCATGCTTTCCCTTTAAGATGATTTTAGTTTTTGTGTTTTTATTTAAGGCAATTTTTCTGATTTGATTGGGGGGGATAATAAATAGGTTCTTAGCCGCTTTATCCCTTAACAAGCAGCTTATGTTTAATTCAGTTGTAATTCATAGCAAACTTCATGGAGTGGATGGCCAGTGAGGGCGGTGGTGCTGCGTGTTTCGCCGGTATTTTTAAAACCGCAGCGCTCGTAAAGCTGGCGTGCCGCATGGTTTTCGCTGATGCACCACAGCAGGATGCGCTGGTAAGCAAAATGCGTTGCCTTAGTGATGGCATCTTGCATCAGTTGAAATCCAAGCCCGCTGCGCCATGCGCTTGGGGCTACGTTGAGCGCCCAAAGCTCGGTGGTGTTTTCGCTGCTTTCAAAGCGAGGCTTGCCCAGCATATAAAAACCTAAAGATTGATTCTGCTGATCGGCTATGGCCAGATAAAAATCCCGAGATGGCGCGGATAGCCTGGCTTGTAGCGATTCAAGCTGGGCGGAGGGGTTGAGCGTTTTTAGAAAATCCTTTGGCATAAAAGGGGGATAAGCCGCTTGCCATGCGGCGACGCGGATTTGGCTGATGGCTTGCGCATCGGCGGCTTGAGCTGGCCGAATAACTGTGATGGCATGTTTAGCCGTGTTGAGTGTCTGAGCTTCATTTGTCATGTATTTGATCTTGGGCTGCTTGCCTGAGAGAAAGCAATTAAATATATCCAGTTAATAAAGCCTTAGCCCATTCCGGCCGCTGTCTTGCCTGCGCCAGCTTGGCCATTGCTTTGAATTTATAAGGGATAGCGATAAGCGCACCAGACCAGCTGCCTTTGCCTTGCTCCACAATGGCGTAACGGGCGTCGGGGCTACCGTTTTCTACTTTATGCGGATAGGGGTGAATATCATCGTAAGCGGGCAAGCCCACGCTGCCGGGGTTGATGATGAGCTGCCCTAAGCTGCTGCGCATCATCCTTGGAAGATGCGTGTGGCCACAGGCGACTAATCCGGCCCGCGCATCCCCGAGGCGTTTGTGTATTTCTGCCTGGCTTGCCGCGCGTAGCTGGGTGGGTTCTACCGTTTCCATAAAGTATTCAAGATCGCTGCGAGGTGTGCCGTGGCAGAGCAATACATCGGAATTAAGCGATGCACAGCTTTGCAATGTTGCCAGCCAAGCCCATTCTTTAGCGCCAAGCTGGCTATGTGCAAAGGCATCGGATGCGCCCATTTTATGAGCGGCTAATAGTTGGCGCTCATGATTGCCCGCCAGATGCACCCAGTCTTGCGCCATTAAAAACTGTGCCGTTTCAAGCGGCATTAAGGGGCCAGAAAGGCTATCGCCCAAATTAATCACCGCATCCACGCCTCGGCGGGCCATATCTTTAACCACGGCTTCTAAGGCGGGCAAATTGCCGTGAATATCTGAAACAAGAGCGAGGCGCATGGGGTGTCCTGTGTTGGAGTGGGATTTATAATTTGCCTGATGATTTGTGTTTGTCGGGTGGGCACACCGTTTTATCGTGCCTACGCGGCGAGCCCCAGACGCGTGGGCATAAAAACTTGCCCATCCTACATATTTATTGATTTAATTCTTTCAACTCCGCCTCACACCAGTGCTGCTCGCCAATGGGGATTTGTTCTAGACAAGCAATGGCCGCCGCACGGTGTTTTTCAAAGGCATCCACTTGGTCTTTTTGAGAGATCGCCAGCACGGCATGGGCAAAAAACAACTCGAAAGCGGGCGCGTTATTTTGTATACAGCCATCCAGGCAGCGCTGGGCTGCTTGTATTGCTTCATCGCGCAGCCCCGCTTGCAAGGCGCTACGGCATAGGCGGTACTCGGCGCGCTCGATTTCCAGCCAAGTGCCTGCCAGCTTCCAGAACCTAAGTGCGCTTTGGGCTGCGCGCAGCATGGCGGTGGTTTCGGTAGTGCTGCGATTGCTTTGTTCTTCTAATGTGCCTGCCAGATTGCTCCCCCCAACGGCAAGCGCACGATGAACAGGCGCTTGCTCGGGCTGGGGCGCTAGTTTTTCATAGGTAGCGAGCGCTTCTGAATAACTATGAATGGCTAAGGCCAGTTTTTGCTGAGCAGCAAAGAGGCTGCTTGTACTCGCCAGCACGGTAGTTTGCTCGATAGCCGTAAGTGAACCCAGTGCATCCGCATCGCCACGGCCATAGCGTAAGGTGGCGATGCTGGTGTTGATGGCGCTTTGTGCGGCCAGCTCACTTTCTATATAGGGAAGTGACTGAAGCAAGCTAATCCCCGTTTCCCAATCTGCCAGATGCTCGCCATACACATGGCTAACCAAGCGGGCAAAGGTTGGGATTTGGCGGGTATCTTGTACAAGGTGGCGCGAGTGAGTGAGCCGCTCTGCAACGGCTAAGGGCTGATCACCATGGTCTGTCCATGCTGTTTTAATAAAATCATCGAAGCTCATTGTTTGTCTTGCGCTAAATGTAAGTACCCAGAGATTAAATGACGCTTATGACATAAGCAAGGGGCGGGCGACCTTACGACTCATTGTGCCGCCATTCCATTACAATCGCATCCGCCGTAAAGCCTTCGGTGGGTTTTCTGTGTAACTCAACAAAGCCTTCTCGCTGCCAAAATGCCAGCGCTGCGGTGTTGTTGGCAGCAATCACCGTTACTTTTAGCATGGCATCTAGAAATTCAATTTTTCCAAGACTGGCTGATACTCATGTGTTTTCTCTATGCGCAGGATTTGTCTTTTAATTGAGCGTTATTTCTTAATTCTTGAATAGGGATTGATTCAGTATGCCGCAAATAGGGGTGTTTTGAATATAAGCGACTTATTCCGACTTGGGGCGGGTAGTGATTAAAAGTGGGGTGTATTTTGTATCGGGGTGTTGGGGCCAGCGCTATTGCGAGGGAGGTGCTGATTCAGTTGCCATTTTCGTCGTTGTTCGGGGCTTTGGGCAAAGCTTGGATTCCCGCACTAGCCCCCAGGCATCATGCTGGGGGCTGTATTGAGCAATGATAAAACGGGATGAATCAGCACTTCGTTTAATGCATATTCGTATTTACGTTTTAATGCTTTACCCTGCTATCCGTAAATGCCGCTTAAAACCGGCCATTCAATGCAAAGCCAAAGAAAGGCATTTTCTTGGCTTTTTCACTGCTTAGCTCATTGCCATTGCTATCCAGGATGGTGAATTTGCCGCCTGCAGCTACCCCTGTATAGGCATCAACGCGCCAGCTAGGGTGAAATTTATACGCAGCGTGCAAAAAGACAGGTGCGTATTGCTCTTCTAATACGCCATCAGGTGCGAGGGGGTTACTTTTCGCTAGGCGGTATTGAAATTGGCGCATTGCACCACCCACACCAACATCAAATTGCGGGGTAAATGCCCAGCTTAGCTCCAGCCCGGCAGGCCCCACCGGCCCTACGGTGAATGGGTTGGCCAGTGTAAGATTAGGTGTGATTTTCCAGTCAATAATTAAGAAAGGAAACCCTGTGGTTTTTTCCAGCTGACGATAAACGCCTGCGCCCACCCCAAATAATAAAGTAGGTGAAACGGTCTTCGCCACATAGGCGTTCATGCCGTAAATCCAGCTTTCTTTGGCCTCGGCATTTTTTTCTTTGCTATTGCTGGCATCCGCGGCAACTGCAAAAGTCCAGCCACTGTCGGTGCGGTAGCGATAGGGAACGGAAAAGGTCACCCTTTCTAACTGTTTCCAAGGCTCGGCGACTTTCCATGGGCTTTGTTCAAATTCCCAGCTTTCACGCGCTAATTGAATATTTAAGCCGACATTATGCTGCTGATTAAGATCATGATTTATACCAAAGCTGGCTTGCAGGCTTTCCAGACGGCCTTTGCCTCCACGATCAAAATCAAATTTAGGTGTGCCTAGCGGGGCAATCGTCATATCAATATTGGTGCCCGCATGGGCAAAACCAATCGATGCAAGCAATAGAGTGAGCAGTGATGATTTAAGCATTGGGGCTCCTGAAGATCTGGCTTAGGTAGTAGTGGTTTACGCTAGCTATCTTAAAGAGCTTGGGTTGCATTTTTTATGTTTGCGACAGAAAGCAGTCAGAGAGGATTAAGCGTTGAATTTAAGGTGCCAGTGGATTCTGTCAGCATATACAAGGATGACACGTTCCTACTTATGTATGCTGGCTGGGCTTGCCAGCGGTTTATATTTTGCCGGATTAAATATTTTACATGACTGACAGGTTTGTAAGTGATCGGGAGAGTGCCGTGATGGCTTTAATAAATAGCTGACTTTTTTCCTTTGGGTCGCCTTGTCATCACTACAGGGGATGCGGTGTACTTCTTCATTTAATCTTTGAGGCACTTGGGCAAATAGAGATTCTGTTGCCAGATTATTCCAGCAGCTCTCGATAATCTTTTGCGCTGATATTGATTCTTTGGTGCAGTAAGCGCTGAACATCGCCTTTACTTTGATCACTCACAGAAAAATAAAACTTGCTGCGACCGCGTGTCTGGATAGGAAGGCTTGAGCTGTTGATAGATACGCCAGCAAAATCAACCTGGCTGGAATCGATAGAAAGTGCAGGCTGGCCTTTTATATAGCTATTGGTAGCGGTAATGCTGGAGCGATTACTGATCATGGCGGCTTCCGGGTTGCTGATCTGTACATTATCCATCCAGACACTGGAGTCGTTTATTTCTAAATATCGGGCGCTTAGATTGATCAGCTGCACCCGTTTGCAGCCGTTTAATACAATGCTGTCGTATTCCCCGCTTAAATGCAGATTGCTTGTTTTATTGCAAAGGTGGGTGCGGCGGCTATTGATGGTCTCGGTCGTGATTTTAGCGGGAATAGGGGTCGCGAGTGCTTCTAGTAATCGTTCGGCAAATTCTTCAGGGCGCTCTGCCATCGGCACATGGCCTGTATCAAATAGTGTTAAACGTGTTGCGGGCATGCGTCCCGCCAAAAGATAGGCCGTGCGTAAGGGGGCAACAGGGTCATTTTTGCCCCAGAAAATATCGGTAGGGGTGTGGGTTTGGCTGATGGCTTGGGTAAAGTCTTCATCCAGCAAAGACAGCGCGGCATTAAAGGTATGTAAATCTTTAAAAAGCTGCTCTCTTACTGATGGGATATTTAATAGGCGGTTTGGATCGGGCAAAACGGTGTCTGCGGTTTCGATCAGGCTGGAGCGCAGCTGGTTTACTTTGCGGGTAGCAAAATTAATCAGCATATTGGGCAAATTACTTTCAGCCAGCTCAAGATTAAGCTTGCTCAGATAATCAAGATAAACCGTTCTTTGCAAAATGCCCGCCGCATCGACAAGCACCAAACGGCTGACTTTTTCAGGGTAATCATGGGCATATCGCAAGCTAATGGCCCCGCCTAAAGAGTGGCCGATTAAAATCACCGGTTTATTTTTGGCGTATTGCTGAATCAGGGCATTAATCAGCTGGCCATAATGGACCGGCGATAATCGCTCTACATTATTGCCCGATAAACCAAAGCCCGGCAAATCAAAGGCCAATACATGGTAATCACGGGCGAGCTGGGGGATTTGCGTAAGCCAATCGCGGCTGGCGCGGCTGCCTAAGCCGTGTACCAGCACAACGGTGGGCTGCTGTGTTTGCCCCGCTTGTAGCACAAATACTTTGCCATTAAAAAACGGCGCATCTTGCAGATGGTAGCGCCACTCTGGCGGATAGCCCGCTGGGGCTGAAATTGCTGCTGGTTTACCAGAGAGAAACGCGGGTTCAGCATGTAAGGGGCTGCTGATTAAAAAAATAAACACAAGGCAGGCTGCATATTTCAGCATAGATTTGGCGTGATTTCTAAGAAATGGGGTTGCAGGGCGTGTTCTGCTGCGGCTGGCAGGCTTCATCGCGGGCCAAAGTGTGCGATGAAGCCGTTATTTTTACTTGAAAGAGTTTAAATCGCTTTGTTCAGGCTCTGTGAATTCAGGCTTTAACAAGGCTAAGTCACGGACATTTTTTTGTACGGCAACGGCTGCAAACAGGCTGAGCAAATACGACATGGCGTAAAACCCTTTTTCACTCGAGGTGAGTGTTGCATTCCATAAGCCTGCCGCAAGCAATAGGAGCGCCGCACCAATCGAAACCCAGCAAAGGCCAAAATAAAGCCCTGTCACCGGAATATCTTCTAATCTGTCGCGCACGGATTTTTGTAATGAAATAGCGGCAAACAAGCCGTAGAGCAGTAAGGTGAAGTAATAGCCTTTTTCATTGAGCGCCATTGTGGCATTCCAAAGGCCGATTGAATAAGTCAGCGTTCCAATAAAAAGGGCAAGCCAAGATGCACCGATAAAGGCACCGGATGGGCCGCTGTGTTTTATTTTCAATTTGTTGTCCTTTATATGCTCATTTAATACTGAGCTAATCATGATAGGCAATGCCAAGCCAAAGCTTAATCCGAGGCTGTGTGATCGCTCGATCATTTGAGCAGATAAAACAGGTAGGCCGGATAGAAATTTTTCTGTCAAAAAAAGTCAGTCAAAGATTAAATTAATCATGGTTTTATAGCAAGCAAAATGGAAGCCAAAAGCAAGACGGCTGGCCGCTTCGCTAGCGTAACCATAAAAGGATAGAAGCTGGCTGATTGTTATGCTTGAGTTTTCTTGTGGCGCGGCAGGTTTTTTAGGCAAGGAAGATGCTATTTAATGCTGGGTATGGGACTGAATAAGGTAGGACATTTTTAATCGGGCTTTAAATATCTAAATAATCAATAGTCGGAAAATATTGATTAAATGCGCTGCCCAGCCAAGGCGAATAAGGCCGCGCCGATAACGCCGATGATAGGGCGGCGGGTGCTCCATGCTGGTGGAAAGCAGATCTTTGTATCTTGTCTATTTTTCAGGATTGATCTCCGGGTGGCTTGCCAGTAATTGCTGGCGCAGGGCGGCGAGCTCGGCGACTTTTCTTTCTTGCTTGGCGATGAGCTCCGGGGCAATGCCTGCCGCTTTGCCTCGGCGGATATCGTCTTGTAATTGCTGAAGCTGGGCAGGGACGGCCTTGCTAAAAGCGGCCAGCTCACGCAGATTTTGCCGCGTTTCGTACTGCTGATAGGCGGAATGATCGGCTAGCTCGAGTGGTGTGGCGGCTTCGCTACGGCTCTCGCTGCGCAGAATGGGCGGGGTGCGCGGCTCGCCATTGATGCGCGCCTCGGCCATGCTTTCTGCCGCAGGGAGGTCTGCGGCGGTGGCAAGCAAAGGGGCGTTTTCATCGCTGGGGTAAAAGCGATTAAGCCAGTGCTTACCCGGTGCCGCTTGATTTGGCGCGGGCTTGGCTGCGATGGGCGGCGGCGGTGGGCTATCTTCCTGATCCGCGTGCCAGGCGAGCCAGCCCAGTGCCGCAATCAAGCTGCCGACGATGCCGCTGATGATCAGGTATCTCATTTTAGCCCTTGGCTTAAGGCTCCGATGGATGGGCTGACTTCAATATTAGCGCTTTGCCAGTGTTTTTTAAGCAGGGCATTAAATTGCTGAGTGGCTTTTTGGTGGGCAATTTCCGCCGTAGCCGCGTAGCGCACGGATTCGGAATCGGCGGGTTGATAATCTTCTACCCGCTGCTCTACTTTAATGATTTCCCAAGTGGCTTTTTCATCCGGCCCGACGGGGGAGCGAAAGGCTTGTGATAGCTCGGTTTGGCTTAAAGCCAGCTGGGCCAGCCAGCTTAATGATCCTTGATGAATAATCCAGCCTAAATCTCCGCCTTCTTTTGCATTGCTGGCAATGGAATAGCGCTTCGCTAGCGCGGCAAAATCTTCGCCACTTTTAATTTGGCTAATGATTTTTTTAGCCAGCGCTTCATCATTCACCCGAATATGCCGTGCCTTTACTTTGGCAATGCGTTTGAACTCATTTTTATGGCTTTGATAATAACTGCGTATTTCGGCCGGGCTGACTGTTTTGGCTAACTGGGTTAAATAATCACTGCCATCATGATGATCGCCTATGCCGTAGATTTTCATCAGCGCTTCGGCATCTTCCTGATCTTTTAAGCTGCGGCGGTAATCATTGATAGCGTCTTGCCCAAATTTTTGCGTGGCCCAGTGCAAGGTAAATAAATTGGCAAAAGCAATTTGAATTTGTTGATTTAAATAGTCCTGATTTTTTGTATGTAGCTCGATTCGCCCCTGCACATTTTGTCTACGGTAAATATCGTAAAGCGAAAGGCTGCCACTGCCTGCCAGCTGATAGCGCAGCAGGGTGATTTGTTTGGCCTGATTGATTTGCTCAGGTTTTAAAGTGTATTCCAGGCTCATGGTTTGGGCGGAGCCAAAAACGGCTTGATATTGCTCGGCGCTGAGCGTGTTTTCTTCTTGAAATAAGGCTTTCAGCGTTCCACCGGGCAGTGCTTTTACCGCTTGCTCAAGCTCTTTGCCATAAAGCGCACGTAAGGATGAGGCGAGTCGGTCTTCAATCGCCACATCACGGGCAAAGGCGATACGGCTGGCAGGGTGCAGCTCGCTGGTGGTGTATTGACGGCGCGCTTCGGCCGCCAATACGCGCTGCTTTAGCATCTGGCTGAGTAATTCCGGGCGGGACAATGGCGTATTTTCATGATTAAGCTGCTGCATATTGTCCAAGCTAAAACGATAAATGCCCTCACCATTGATTTTGGCTGCCAGTGCCGTATTTTGCAGACGATATGAAACTTGCGCATGGCTTGCTATGCAAAGCAGGCTAAGGCTTAGCCAGACAATCAACTTAAACATGGATATTTATTCACTTATGAGTGGATGACTTGAGTAAGAGGCACTCGTTTAAAATGCGGTGCTGTTGCGCTATGTGCAGCCTGCCTGTGCGGGGCAGGCTGCATTTGCTTTTACTGGTTGATGTTATGCAGTGCCCCAGACTGGGTGTCTCGATAGAAATCCCTATGCTAAGACTGAAACCACTCACCTCCAAAAACGGCTCAGTTCTATTGGGTTTTCCTCCGTGAAACTCCGTGTTCTCTGTGGCCTCCGTGGTTCAAGATTCGGGTTTTTTCTTGCGTAACATTCTTTATTGAGCGAGGCGCTCGGCAGCGCGATTTAATACATGCACCACCATGGCAATGGCGTGGGGGATCATTTGCTTGGCAACGCGGGCGCGATCGATGTGATCGGTAGACGATAAAACAATGCCGCCATTTTTATATGAATAAGTGCCGCCTTCGGTGAGCAGCGGGCGGATGTCGGTATCGCTTGCTTTAAGCGGAGTAAAGTCTTTTAAGGCGGTAGCTACCAACGCCGGGTTATTCAGTTGCTCTGAATCGTAATAATCTTTGACCCATGTTTCCCAGCCGGAGTGATTATTGGCTGAGGTGGTCCAGGTGTGGTGAGGCTGGAGTAAATCGGTGGTGTGCATCACAAAGCCCAGTGTTTGCGCGCTTGGCTTGGCAAGGAACTGCTGCCACCAGTACTGGCCCAGATTATCAAGGGGCTGGAAGGGCATGGTTTCAAAATCAGCGTACATATTGGCTGAAGAGGTGCCGCCTAAGCGGTAATGTGCTTCAGTCAGGCCATAGCTATTGTATTTAGAGCTATCACCAAACCAGCCTTTTAAGCCACCCGCGCCATCATCCAGATAATCGCCAATCAGCCATGTTTTAGCTAATTTATCAATATCGCCAGCAACCGTCAGCTTGGAGTAGTTGTACCCGCCAAATTTATTGCCATGCACATCGCTGCCAGCCGTATGGTTTTGAAAGTGCCAGTAAGAGGTGTACTGCGCAATTTTTAGCGTGCTGTAAACCGGTGAAATCTGGCAGCTGCCTGTTGTGGCGCCACAAAGATAGGTATCGGCAAAATCATCTACATCGTAAGCGCCCTGGCCTACGGTTTCTGCAAACTGCTCCCAGGTAAAGCCGGCTTTGCTGATGCCTGTGGCTAGTTTCTGATACTGATTGCTATTGGGGTTGTTTTTAATAAAGGTCATCGCATCCAGCACGATGCGCTTGTGGGTGGTCTGATCCCAAGCCTGAGCGGGGGCGGATGATAGACAAAGTATGGAGATCAGGGCCATCGTTAGTTCCATCTTTTACTCCTTGTGGGGTGGGTTGGGTAGCCCGCCCACTGAGGGCGACGCAAAGCGTTTAGCCGGCAACAGGTCTAGACCGGTGCGCAGATTAGCAAGCAAAGATTGCAGGGGTTTGTACGTTTTATGACAAAGGAATGAATAATCCTTTTTATAATCAAGTAATCACGAGCTTTTAGCTCCGGCTTAAGGCTAAGTCATCAAGGTGAGGCTCTCCTTGCCGTAGTGCGCGGTGGCGTTGAAAGGTTTGTATTTAAGCTTACGCCGGTTTGTTGATCTTTATTAATATTTGATCTGCCAATTTGGCATAAGCTTTCCCTGAGCTTTATTCTTTCTTAAGATTTTTGGCTCTGTTTTTTATAGCAGTGCAATCCATATAGGTAAAGGTGATTTACCTATATTTGGCTTGTTGGAATAGCTTGGGTCTGTTTTTAAAAAACAAGCCACAAGATTTTGGGATAAGGAGGTGCCTTATGTTTTCAGAGCGATTTGAGCTGGTGGTTTCCTTGGCGGTGGTTGCGATGTGGCTGGTCATCACTTGGCATTTATTTTCGCCCTTGGTGATGCCCGTTACGGATTCAGTGCTTGCCGGAGTGCAAGTGATAAAAAACCTGTAAGTCATCGAGAAATATCGGGATGCAAGGCGAAAAAAAGCCAGTGCATGTGCACTGGCTTTTTGCTGCGTAATTAAAAACGCTAGGGCTTAACTTCTCGATAAGCAAGTTTGATAGCGGCCATCTACGCGCTTGGCAAACCATTCTGTGGTGAGCTTGCGGGTGATTTTTGGGCTATGCAAATCAATTTGCGGCATGGCTTCACGGCTTGGGTTGCCCGCTAAGCTAAATACGCGCTGATAAAGCGGGGTTTGGGCAAATCCTGTGACTTTTTCTAATAAAAGATCGCGGCGAATTTCTTCATGACTCAGGTTTATGCGTTTGCCTAATTTTTGCAGTGCTTTTTCTGTGCCACTGCTCTGGCTCATTGGATAGCCTTTTTCATAGCGCAATAAATCACCATCCAGATCCATATCATCCCCGGCTAGTTTATTAACTGCCGCTTGAAAAGCCGCATTACGGCTGGCATAGCGTCCGGCATTAAAATCTGCAAAGCGATAAATCATTTTGCTGTAAGGCGCAGGGTATTGCAGCAGAATGGCCGTGCCAAAATACACGCCGCCTTTGCGGGTAAATATTTCATTTCTCACGCTGCCACGGCGGGCGTAAGGATAGGGCCAGGCGCGCACATGGCCTTCGGCAAACTCCACGCTGACCTGCATTGGGCCGCCGGTGCGGATGGGATTACTCATATTAAAGGGCAGGCTGAGGCGCTTGGCATCATTGGCAAGGTCTTCAAACACGGCATTCATTTGCGCTTCGGTTTGCAGCTTGTCAATCCGCTCTTTATAGCTGCGCCCGTTGGGCGAGCTTTTGAGCAGTGCCGTTTGTACGGCAATCAGCGGAATATGGTATTTACCGGCTTTTTCTTCGATTTGTTTCCAAACAATTTTGCCGAGGCCCGGCACAGTTGGATCGCCCTGCCAGCTGGATTCTTGCTCAATAACGGCCATCACCGCGCAAAAATACTCTGGGGTGTAGGGGATTTTAAGCGCGGTAAAGGCATCGACTAAATCATTTTTCCAGCCATTACGCTCTTTGATTTTGGCAGGGAGCAGCTTATCTACCATGGCTTGAGCTTCGAGCTGGCTGATTGATTTAAGCGCAGGTGTTGGGGGCGTGACCACCACAGGTGGCGCAATGATGGGGGCAGAAATCGGTGTCGATGCAGGGGCGGGGCTGATTGCCGCAGGCACACTGGCCGTTGCTGGTGTGATAATGGGCGCGGGTGGAATAGGTGCGCTGGCACAAGCAGCAAGTAAGCTGCAAAGCAGGATGGGGGTCAGTTTACGGTGCAGCACGATGGGGACCAAGTCATACAAAAGGGCGAGCTTAGGACAAAAGCGCGGTGTGCGCTCATTTTTTTGCCTGGCGAGTGGGCTAATCATGCTGCATCTTGAGCCACAGTTTACAGGGCACATTTCGTTTTTCCCCTTATGCCGCGCTGTGCTGGGGATGGTGGCTCAAGATTTTTGGCGCATCGTTTTAGGCAAGCGCTTCTTTATGCTCGGGATAGAGCTTTTTGCTCAGGCGCTCGCAATAAGCCACCAGATTGGGTTTGCTAAGTGCGTATTGGTGCGCTGCAGAATCAAAGACTGGGCAAAGCACGCTGCGCATAAAGGCGTAGACCGTGGCATCGGCAGCGCAGAGCTGATCGCCCATCAAGTAATTTTTGTCTGCTAGAAAATCAGATAAAGCATCCAGGTCTTTCTTGGCAAGCTGAGTGATATCAGCCTCTTTATGCAGTGCAATGCCCTGCATGTGTAGCTTGGTATTCATCTTGCGCCGCACTTTCCAGATCACAAGCCCGCGAATAAAGGCGGGAATTCGTTTAAAGATCTTTTTTGGGCCTTTATCAAAATTAGCATCAACGGCCCAGCGATCTCGCAGTGAAATATAATAAAAGTGCTCTTCCAGCATCTTTTCAAATGCCCACGAAACGCCGCGCTCGGCGGGGCTGAGGGCCGCATCAAAATCAATTTTGAGCGTTTGTTCCAGATAAAAGCGGATCAGCGTGGAATCGTCAATTTGAGCGTGCTCGGTGAGCAAATAAGGCAGCTTGCCCTTGGGCGCTTTGGCGTAGCCACCGGTTTGGCATTGGTAGTCGCAGCCTGCCATTTTGAGAAGTATTTCGGCCTTGGTGACAAAGGGGCTCATATCCGGCAAGCCAAAAGCAGGGCCAAAGGTATAAAGAGTCATCATCGCGTCAGTACCACGTAGGAAGATGGCGGTTATTTTGCCTGTATTCTAATGATGTTTGTTATTTTTACAGCTTTTTCTGAAAGGTCCGAGGCGATGGTGTCAATCTTGAGCTGTGATTCAAGGCCAGCTGGATTGCGTGCCAAACCTTAAAACACGGCATGCATGCAAGTGAGGTGTTTGGTATGTTTCAAACGCATGCGTTGCGAGCGTCAAACCATTGTAGGGCGGGTGCAACCCGCGTATTTGTTCGATATTGCTCGCGGGTTTCACCCGCCCTACAAAAGATGCAATGCATGTTATTGGCTTAACTTGCTGTTTCGAGGGCTCCTTTTCCGTATGTGGGATGAAGAAACCTTCTGGTCAGGCGAGCATCCCTTATTTAATCCCAATCTCCCCCAGCCAGGGGCTGTGTTGAATGCTCTGCTCATTACCTAAAATGCTGAGGTACTCGCGCGCGCGGGTGATGGCTACATAAAAATGCCTGCGCTCATTGGCCGAATCTGCACCATCCCTGAGTGTCCAATCGCTCAGCTGCGGCAAAATTACATGCGCCCATTCCCGCCCTTTGGCTTGTTGTACGCTGATGAGTACCACGCGTTGCTTATTAAATTGCTGATAACGCTGGCGGCGCTTCAGCCAATCTTTGCAAAGTGCATCGGGGCCGATCTTGCCTAGCTCGGCGATCAGTGTTTTGAGTAGTTGCAAGCGGGCTTTGGCGGCGCGGGCAGTAGGCGCACTAAGGGCAACTAGGGGTTTTAAGTTGAGCTGATCAAGCAGTTCTTCCAAACGCTGGGGTAAAGGTATTTTTTCTTCTTTGATTCTGACAAAAGCTAGGTGCGCCATAGGGGCGGGAATCAGCCCTTTTAAAATGGCATAGGCATCGGGCAACCAGTCTAGGCGGTAGAGCGGTTTGTTTTCATGATCGGTGCTGATGAGTTCTTTATGGAAATTGGCGATCTGCTCCTCGCTGATTTCCCATGCAGGGGATTGGATCAGCGCCAGAAACGCGTCAACATCGCTGCTGTCGTGAACAACTGGTTTGCTGCTGGCAAGATAGCTAATGGCTTGGCAAAGCAGCGCCGCTTGGCGCAAGAAATACGGACGGCTGCCTTCCATGCGGTAGCTGATGCCCGCTTTAAATAGCGCGTCTTCGATGGGTTTGGATGCATCTGCTTCGCGCACTAAGATGGCGCATTCGCTAAGGCTGCGGCCGGTGGCCTGCCAGTCTTCCAAAATGGCGCTGGTGTCGGCTTCCATCGTCACTTTGCGAAGCTTAGGGCGTGTGTAATGGCTGGCTTTGGAGCGTACTTCAATGAGACTGCCTAAAGGCTTAATCAGGCGGGTGGCAATCTGGTCGAGCGGGCGGCCAAACCGAAATGAGCGTGATAAGCCAAATGGCGCGGATTGCGCCTCCCACGCTTTGAATGCAGAAAAAGTAGTCAGGCCGCGCCATTCGTAAATATCCTGCGCATCATCGCCCACTGCCAGCATGCGCACGCCTGCCGCTTGTATATGCCGCAAAATCTGTTCGTGCACGGGTTTGGTATCGTGAAACTCATCGACCAGTACCCAGCGTATGCCGAGTTGCTTTAAATCTTTGGCAATGATTTCAGGCTCACGCAGTAAATCAAAGGCTGCATCACCGGGGGCGAGAAATTCTAATCGCTCGCGGGCGTTTTCAAAACGCTTAAATAATCGGTAGCGTTGGCGGCTAAGGCCTAAGCGCATCAGCGCATGGTCTACATCGTATTCGTCTTCTTCCTCATCCAGCTCTCCCCACAGCGCAAAGGGTGGGGTATTAAATGACAGACTTACTTTTGCATCGTCGATAAACTGATGCAGCATAGCCAAAGACTGGCTGTCACGAGCGATGCGTATTTCGTCTTCAGACAAACTGTCGTTGAGGATGTCGATGGACTCATTCATGGCTAAGTCAATTAAGTTGGCCAATACGTCTGGCCGCTGCCGCCGCGGCCTTAGCCTCGATCTGCCGGAATATTGTGCAAATACCCGCAGGGCATAGCCGTCAAAGGTGTAGGCTTGCGGCGGAGGTAATTCAGGGTAGTGGCTGCGGCAGCGCTTAATAAAGGTGTCTCGCCCGCTATTAGAAAAAGTAAGTACCAGCGGGTTATGCCCTTGGCTGCGTAGCTGTTTATAGGCGGCAACTAAGGTAGTGGTTTTTCCTGTGCCTGCACGGGCACAAATCAGGCCGGATGAGTGCCGGTCAGGGTGTTCCAGCCAATTAAAAATGGCCTGATGTTCGCTATCCCATTCCAACTCGTGCATTGATTTTCTTCTGTAAGTGTTGCGCAAGCTACGCAGATGTGTATTTTAAACGGTTTGGCGCTGTTTTGAGCGCGTGTTATTAACAATGGCCTGCATCATAAATCAGGATGAATATGCGTAATTGGATTAAATGCAGCCTTGCTTCGATGGCGCTTTGTGCGCCTTTGGCTCAGGCTGATAATTTGTCGGTGTTAGCAGGTGCGATGAGTAGCGATCAAAGTGATCAAACTTCATACGCATGGACTTTGTCTTATATGCATGACATTAATGAAAATCTAGCGTTCAGCTTTTCATGGCTGAATGAAGGCCATGTGGATGATCACCATCGCGATGGGCATACTTTTCAAGTATGGGGTAAAACGAAAGCCTTACACCCGAATTTAACCTTGGCCGCAGGCGTGGGGCCTTATCGTTATTTTGATACCACAAGGCGAGCAGCTGGCAGCCGGGGTTATTTAAATGAGCATGGCTGGGGCGGTATTTTTAGCTTGCAAGCTACATGGCAGGGCGAAAGTAACTGGCAATATAAATTGCGATTCAACCGTATTGAAACACCGCATAACATTGATACTAATTCAATTATGTTTGGTATGGGTTATGAGCTCTCCCCGATGGCCTTTAATGATGCCAGCTGGCCCGGTGCCAGAGGCAAGCAAGAAGTAGTGCTGTATCTGGGGCAGACTATTGTGAATAGCTTTGGCTCGGAAGTGGCCGATGCCGGGGCGCTGGAATATCGTTACGCTTTTGCGCCGGGTCTAAAAGCGTCGGCCTCTTTTATTCAGGAAGGCGAAACCGATCGTTTGCGTCGCAGTGGTATTGCTCTGCAAGCATGGTATGAGCCTAGTTTTTTTGACGATAAATTCAGCGTAGGTTTGGGGATGGGGCCGTATTTTTCGGTGGGAAAGCGCTATCGGAATCACCAGCCAGATATTGATAAAAAAGCCGTGTCAGGCCTGATTACGCTGGCAAGTAGCTATCGCTTTGGTGATAACTGGCGCGCGCGCGTGGCTTGGAACAGAACAGTCACTTCGTACGACAAAGATACCGATGTGATTTTATTGGGCCTGGGCTACTCGTTTTAATTTAGGGCAAGTAAGGGCTGGGGTTAATGGCTGCGCCTTTAAAGCGCAGCTCAAAATGTAGCATCACTTTATCGCTGCCCGTGTTGCCCATTCCAGCCACATTTTGCCCCTGTTTTACGCTATCGCCTTCTTTAACTAAGATATGCTGATTGTGTGCGTAAGCGGTGAGATAGTCTTTGTCGTGCTTGATAATCAGTAGCTTGCCGTAGCCCCGCACCGTATTGGCGTAAATCACTTTACCGCTGGCCGCCGCATAAATCGGCGCTCCTGCCGCGCCGCCAATATTTATCCCCTTATTACTTTTGCCATTAAAGCCCTGCAAAACAGGGCCTTTATTGGGCCATACTAGCTCGATGGCGGGCGCTTTGGGTTTGCTAACCGGAGCAGGGGGGCTTGCTACTGGCACTTTGGGGCGAGTAGCAGGCGCCGGGTTTGCGCGGCTGGGCCCTACATTAAGAATCTGCCCAATCTGAATCGTATTATCGCTAAGCTGATTTAAGCGTTGGATCTCCCCCACGCTACGCCCCGTGCTGCGGGCAATGCTATAAAGCGTATCGCCGGCTTTAACCTGATATTGCCCCTCACCCAGCGGCACAGTACCGCAGGCGCTGAGTAGCAAAGCGAAGAAAAGGGGGCGTGTGTAGATAAGCATGCGGCGGATTTTAACACCCTGTGTAAATACTGCTCTGGGTATTAATTGGGGTAAGAAATGGATCGGGTAAATGAAAAAATGGCGCACAGATTTTGCACGCCATTTTTAATCAAGTATTCATCAATCGCTTAGCGCTGAAACAATTCCTTTGCGGTGGCCGGGCGTGTTCTTGGCTCGGCAGAAATCGCTTTCATAAATTCAAACAGGGCGTTGATTTCATTCTTGCTTAGCCCAAGTGATTTAATTTCCGGCGAGGTTTTTGGGAAATGAGGATCAAATTTATCTAATCCTGTGGGCAATGTTTGCACCATGCCTGCGTTATACATGGCTAATACACCTACCCCATTGCCCATAGAGAACAAGCCATTGTGCATATAATTGCCGCTATAAATAATATCGCGCAGCATGGGGGTGCGGAATTTTCCGATATCAGCTGGATTTTTAGTGACGTTAAAGCGGCCTAAATCTTCTAATTCACGGCCGTAATAATGCAGGCCATTGCTGTGATACTGGTTGTCCGACATTAAAGGCGTGTTGTGGCAATTAATGCAGCGCGCTTTAGTGCGAAATAATTGCAAACCCCATAGCGCATCATTGCTGAGTGCTTTGCGATCGCCTTTTAAGAAGCGGTCGAAATCGCTGTCCTGGCTGGTGATGGTGCGCTCAAAAGTAGCGATGGCCTTGGCAATGCGGTCGGCATCAATGCTGCTGTCACCAAAGGCTGCGGTAAAGAGCGCGGCGTATTCGGGCGCTGCGGCAATTTTATAGGCAGTTTGGCTTAGGCTTTGGTGCATTTCCAACGGGTTGCTGATCGGGCCTTTGGCTTGTTCTTCCAGCGATTTGGAGCGGCCATCCCAGAATAATTCTTTCACGTAAGCGGTGTTGATAATGGTCATTGCATTACGGCTGCCCAATTGGCCGATATGGCCTTCGGATAACTCTTTTGGATCACTCCAGCCGTTTTTAGGATCGTGGCAGCTGGCGCAAGAGATTAAGTTATTACGCGAAAGCCGCGGATCAGCAAACAGTTTTTCACCCAGTGCTACTTTTTCTGGCGAATAAGGGTTGCTCGTGGGGAATACAGGGGCGGGCAGTAAGCCTAAATCGGCAAAGCCTTCCTTGGTGCTGGCATCCAGTGTAGGTGTAGGCCAGTTGGGCTGGCTGCTGCTGCCCGCCTGGTAGCGTGAATACTGATCACGCCAGGTGGCAAGCTCGGCATCACTTGGGCGAGTGTTCGGGCTGGTTGGTACGCGCTCAAAGAAGGGGCGTGTGGTTTGAGAAAACAGCACAACCCGCGCCGCAGCAGGGTTTTGGGCGCTAGGTGAGTTGGCAGAAATGCTACTGAGCTTTTCTGCTGTGCCAACCCAGTAGCTGGCTTTGCTATCTAGGTAAGGCATGGCTTGGCGCAGCTCGGTGTTTTCTGTATCCAGTGCCAGCGTGAGGATTTTGCTCATTTCGGCGCTGGTGGGTAAGCGCCAGTTGCTTACTCCGCAAGCCCCTGCATTGCTGGTAGCCAGCAGTGCTTTAACTTGCTCTGGGCTAAGGCTTTGATTGGCGATCGCGTTTTTATCTGATGGGGTGAGGAGGCGGATTTCTGCTTTTTGTTTGTTTGCCAGTAAGGCCCTGTCGTTGATATCCACGCAGGCGTAAGGCTGACCAATCTTGGGCAACTTGCCTTCATTTGTTAGCGGAATATAGTTCGGGTCTTCCTGATCTTCTTTGCTTGGCGCATCTGGAATGGTTGTGCCACGAACCAGACGCAGCGCGCCGTAGCGCTCTTTGGCCAGCATCGTTGAATCGAGTGTTTTATGTGTATCGTTAAACCATACTGCTAAAAAGCCATGCACTTTTCTGAGTGTGTCGCTCCAGTAAAATGTCGGCTCAGCATCAGGGAAGGCGCGGCGATCAATCGCAGCGAGCTGCTTGCTTGCATCGTATTGGGAAGGATCGAGCAGGGTTTTTAGCTCGGCTTCCGTCGGGGTGCGCCAGTCATCAAAGCCGCATAATTTGGCTTCGTTTACTTTTTCGCTGTAGTCCCCTGACGTGCAGACTTCTAAGCTTGGATCGCACTGGCCCTCATTGCTTGCACTACGCACCATCGCGGGCAGGTAGCGGTGTTTGGCTGCGCGTAAGCCGTCGGTGGTTTTAACTTCCCAGCTTAAGCCGGTTTGGCTATCGGCCACGCAACCTGCGCGAGTGGTCTCATCGCTGAGCGTTGCGCCGCTGTCTGCATCTTTACGGGTATAGCGCGGGGTTGGCTTTGCGCCGCTGATAGCCTGCATGCTGAGATTGTAAAACTGGCGGGTATATTCCGCGCTGACCAGCGTGTGCGCCACGCCATTGGCATTGAGTAATTCTTCAATACTTGCCGATTGAATGGTTTGCTCTTTAACAAAGCGTGCCGCATCGCTGGCGGCAATCTGAATGCCATTGTTGGCATCGTCGTCTTCATCCAGCGTCAGCAAAAGCTGCATGATTTTGTGCGCATCGGCTTCGTTTTTAGCGAGGGTCAGAGGCGTAATCATTGCGCCTGCGCTTACTTGGCCAAGCACGAGCGAGCCAATTCGGAAAGTCACCATCTCGCCGTCTACATACTGGTACTCGCCATTAGCCGTAGTGCGGCCATGCTGGCTGCGGGTATCGTAATCAACACCCGTGGTTTTGAGTAAGCTGCCGGTCTTAATGTCTGGCTGAGAATCGCTGGTGCAGGCGGTAAAAAGGGAGAGCGAGCATAGGAGGGAGGCAAGGTGTTGCAGTTTCATTGTGAAATACGAATTATTATCAAGGGCGGATTGTACGCTGAGGATATTCTATTTGGCTATTTTTTTGTAAGGTGGCATCGTTCGTTCTGTAGGCACAGGGGTAAGGTGGCGGCGGCGTAGGTGCTGGACTCATTTTTGGGCGGGCGCAGCAGCGAATACATTATATAAAGTTGCTTCTAAGGGGGATGAATGTGTTTAGTCTTACTAAGCCATTTGCTTATACTAAAAAAACTTTGCGGCAGCGGCTTACACTTTCTGAGGTTTTTGATCTGATGGCTCACCACAAACTTAATTTGCCCCAAAAAACCTGTCCCATTTGCCAGCGCCCGTTTGTGTGGCGTAAGAAATGGGAGAAAAACTGGGAATCCGTAAAATATTGCAGCGTACGGTGTGCGCAGCGCAAGAGTAAAGCATGACAACACTACGACTGATCCTGGGCGACCAGCTAAATATCCGCCACAGCTGGTTTAGTGGGGCCGAGCGTCAACGAGATGACGTGTTGTATGTGTTGATGGAGCTACGCAGCGAAACAGATTACGCCTGGCATCATGCGCAAAAAGTGCTGGGTATTTTTGCGGCAATGCGCGGCTTTGCTCAGGCTTTGCAAAAAGCCGGCTACCGAGTGCGGTATCTCAAAATTGGCGATCCAAACAACCGCCAGGGTTTTATAAGCAATTTGATTGACTTGATTGAAACAGAGCAGATCAAGCAGCTGGAGCGCCAACAAGCGGATGAGTATCGGCTTGAAAGCCAATTTTTAGCGGCAGAATTACAGTTTGGCATTCCGGTTAAAGTGCTTGATAGCGAGCATTTCCTTGCCGATCGTGCGGCAATCAGCGCTCAATTTTTACAAAAAATTCCACGGATGGAATTCTTCTATCGCGCGCTGCGTAAGCAGTATCAGATTTTACTCGATGCAGATGGACAGCCACTCGGGGGACAATGGAATTTCGATCAGGACAATCGAAAGCGCTGGAATGGTCAACCCCTTGCACCTGCATGGCCAGATTACGCAGCCGATTTGAGTGAGCTATGGTGGGAGATTGTATCGGCAGGCATCAAAACCTTGGGTCAGCCTAAGGCTGAATGCTTTCCTTGGCCCATCACTCGCACTCAGGCCAAAGATGCACTGGCTACCTTTGTTTTGAACGCGCTACCTCATTTTGGTGCGTATCAAGATGCAATGAGTAGCGCATCGCCAACCTTATTCCATGCCGGGCTTTCTTTTGCACTGAATCTTAAATTACTGCATCCGCTTGAGGTGATTAACGCTGCATTGCTTGAGTTTGACGCTGGACGTGTTTCGCTTTCAACGGTTGAAGGCTTTGTTCGGCAGATTTTGGGCTGGCGCGAGTTTGTTCGCGGCGTGTATTGGGCCCGTATGCCTGCCTATGGTCAATTGAACGAGCTGGCACATCAGCGGCGTTTGCCGAGTTGGTATTGGAACGGGCAAACCAAAATGAGCTGCCTTAAGCACGCTATTGATCAATCACTTGCGCTTGGTTATGCCCATCATATTCAGCGGCTTATGCTCACTGGCAACTTTGCTTTATTAGCCGGGATTGCCCCCGATGATGTGGATGCATGGTATTTGGGTATCTATGTCGATGCTTTTGAATGGGTAGAAATGCCCAATACGCGTGGCATGAGCCAATATGCAGATGGTGGCTTGCTGGGCAGCAAGCCCTATGCGGGTTCGGCGAGCTATATCAATAAAATGAGCGATTATTGCAAAGGCTGCCACTATCAGCCCAAGCAGCGCCACGGCGAAGGTGCATGCCCTTTTAATAGTCTGTATTGGCATTTTCATCACCGACATACTGCGCGCTTACAAAAAAATCCCCGACTGGGTATGACCTATCAAACTTGGCGAAAAATGCCTGAAGATGAAAAGTCTGCCACCTTAAAACAGGCTGAACTGTATTTGCAGCAACTCGATCAATTGTAAAAAGCATTAAATGAGTGCGGGTGAGCGTGCTGGAAACAAGGATTGCTCAATACCAACAAAACGGGCGACCCCCTAAGGAGTCGCCCGTTTTGTTTACAAGCCTGCGCTGTAAGTAAGCTTATAGCTTAGCTTCCAGCCATGCCGGAACACTTTCAAGTGCGGTAGCTAGGTTTTCTGGTTCGGTGCCACCCGCTTGGGCTAGGTCTGGCTTGCCGCCGCCTTTACCGCCGACTTGCTGGGCGACGAAGTTGACTAGCTCGCCGGCTTTTACTTTGCCGGTTAGGTCTTTGCTGACGCGGGCGACTAGGCTGACTTTGCCATCGCTTACGTTGGCGAGCAGGGCGATGCCGCTTTGTAGGCGATCCATGAGTTTGTCGCTCATTTCGCGCAATACGGTGCCTTCTGCGCCTTCCACCACGGCGGCGAGGCATTTGATACCGTTGATGCTGCGTAAGGCCCCACCAATTAGGCTATCTAGCTGGGCAAAGGCCATTTGGCCTTTTAGATTTTGTACTTCTTTCTGGGCCAGTTTTAGCTCGGCTTGCAGTCTTTCAAGTTTACTGACTAATTCGCCTGGCTTAGATTGCGTCATCGCGGCGAGGGCTTTGATTTCGCTGTCTTGCGCTTGAATCAGCGCTAAAGCGGCTTCGCCAGTGATGGCTTCAATGCGGCGTATCCCTGCCGCAATGCCGCTTTCGGCCACGATTTTAAATAGGCCGATGTCGCCTGTGCGGCCAACGTGCGTGCCGCCGCATAGCTCGGTAGAGAATTCGCCCATTTTTAACACGCGTACATCGTCGCCATATTTTTCGCCAAATAGCGCCATGGCACCGGCAGCGATGGCATCGTCAAAGCTCATTTGGGCAGCAGAAACGGCGTCGTTGCGCATGATTTCTTCGTTGACTAAGGCTTCAATTTGGGCGATTTCAGCATGCGTGACTGGTTTTGGCTGGCTAAAGTCAAAACGGGTGCGCTCAAAGGTGACTAGCGAGCCTTTTTGCTCCACATGCGTGCCAAGTACGGTGCGCAGTGCGGCGTGCAGCAGGTGGGTGGCGCTATGGTTGCGTTGGCTGGCTTGGCGT
The DNA here is from genome assembly GCF_042664895.1 of Iodobacter arcticus. Classification (NCBI taxonomy): domain Bacteria; kingdom Pseudomonadati; phylum Pseudomonadota; class Betaproteobacteria; order Neisseriales; family Chitinibacteraceae; genus Iodobacter; species Iodobacter arcticus. The sequence goes on along the minus strand of NZ_JBHTBQ010000010.1, from coordinate 17,520 downwards.
TTGGCTAAATCAATGCTGGCGGTGACGGCGTCGCCTACTTTTAGATTGCCGTTGCTTACCGTGCCTTGATGACCAAACACATCTGATTTCACTTTTTGCGTGTCAGTCACGTCAAACAGGATATCGTCAGCGGCACGAATGCGGCCTACGTCACCGGCTTGGCCGCCTGATTCGGCGTAAAACGGCGTGTGATCCAGTACCACCACGCCTGTTTCACCTGCGTTTAATACTTCAACCGGCTCGCTGCCACGGTAGAGCGCTAATACTTTGGCGGCATGGCTGCTTTCGGTGTAACCGTGGAAACAGCTGGCGGCTCCGTCGTAGACTAGGCCGGTTACGGCTTTAAACTGACCGGCTGCTTTGGATTGTGCGCGTTGGGTGTTCAGCGCCACTTCAAAGCCTTCCATGTCGACGCTGACATTACGCTCGCGGCATACGTCAGCGGTTAAGTCGATTGGGAAGCCATAGGTGTCAGAGAGTTTGAAGGCGGTTGCGCCATCGAGGATGGTTTTGCCACCCGCCAGTGCGGTGTCGAGCAGGGCCATGCCGTTTTCTAGCGTTTTGGCGAACAGCTCTTCTTCGTATTTCAGCGTTTCTTCGATCAGCGTTTGTTTTTGCGCTAATTCCGGGTAGGCGTGGCCCATTTCGGCAACGAGCGCTGCAACCAGGGTAAAGAAAAATGATTTCTTCTGGCCCAGTTTATAGCCATGACGTACAGCGCGGCGGATGATGCGGCGCAATACATAGCCACGGCCTTCATTGCTTGGCAATACACCGTCAGCAATCAGGAAGGAACAAGCGCGGATATGGTCAGCAATGACCTTAAGCGACGGCGTGGTCTGATTGTAAGGCACGCCAGTTGCCTCTGCTGCGGCTTGCAGTAGGGTTACGAAGGAGTCTGTTTCGTAGTTGGTATGTACTTTTTGCAGTACGGCGGACAGGCGTTCTAGCCCCATGCCGGTATCAACCGATGGCTTAGGCAGCGGGTGCATTACGCCGTCTGCATCGCGGTTGAATTGCATAAATACGTTGTTCCAGATTTCTACAAAGCGATCGCCGTCTTCTTCCGGGCTACCCGGAGGGCCGCCCCAGATATGATCGCCGTGATCGTAGAAAATCTCGGTACAAGGACCACAAGGGCCAGTGTCGCCCATGGCCCAGAAATTATCTGAGGCAAAAGCGCCGCCTTTGTTATCGCCAATGCGGATGATCTTGTCCGCGGACACACCCATATCTTTATTCCAGATTTCAAACGCTTCGTCATCCGAGGCGTAAACCGTGACTAGCAGTTTTTCCTTGGGAATGGCGAGCCACTCAGGGCCGGTCAGAAATTCCCAAGCGTAATGAATCGCATCATGCTTGAAATAATCGCCAAAGCTAAAGTTGCCGAGCATTTCAAAGAAAGTGTGGTGGCGTGCGGTGTAGCCTACGTTTTCTAAGTCGTTGTGCTTGCCGCCAGCGCGTAAGCATTTTTGGCTGGTGGTGGCACGCGTGTAATTGCGCTTATCAAAGCCCAGAAACACATCTTTAAATTGCACCATGCCGGCCACGGTAAACATGATCGTTGGATCGTTCCCTGGCACTAGTGGGCTGGAGTTAACGACTTGGTGGCCTTTAGAGGCAAAGAAGTCGAGGAATTTCTGGCGGATTTCGTTTGATTTCATAGTGTGTAGGGTCGGTATTCGGTGAATACGAAAGCACCAATTCTAAATGAAAGCCCACCATCAGGGTAGCGCCCTGTTAATAAGGGGGTGAGCTTGCAGCTGGGCGAGTGAATCTGACTGCTTGCTGGCGTATTTTTGATGCCAAAAGCATGTTGGTAAGGAGCAAGGCTTGGTTTGTTTCTTGGGCTGATCCGCCATACAAAGTGCTCTTTATTACTCGAACAATGTTGTATGGCGTTGCCTACGAGGGGGTACTGTGAATGCTATTTAAGCCTTTGCAACGGTCGCTGGCCCAGTACGATTTAGCAGCCATGCGCCTGTACCACATGCGGCGAGCAGGGTGAGCAAGGGGAGTGCGCTGTTGTCGTGCCACAAGCCCATTAATAAACCGGCCAGTGTGGCGCAGCCAAATTGCAAGGTGCCGAGCAGGGCAGAGGCCAGCCCGGCTTGTTTGCTTTGGTATTGCAAAGCCATTGCCGAGGTGTTGGGGGTGATAAAGCCCATGCTGGTGATAAAAACAAATAAGCCCAGCAGCAATAGTGGGAAATTGAGCAGGCCAAATATTTGTAGTAAAAACAGGCTTAACCCGGAAATAGCCGGCAAATAGAGCGCGCGCCTGAGCAGATTAGCGGAGCTGTGGTTTTTAAGAGCGCGCACATTAAATTGGCTGCTGATAATAAAGCCCGCTGCATTGCTACCAAAGATCCAGCCAAAGTGCTCGGCGGGTACACCGAATAACTCGATAATAATATAAGGCGATGCGGCGATATAGCCAAAGAAGCCGCCCATAATCAGCGAGCCCGTCAGCGTATGGCGCATAAATGCTTTATCGCGGATCAGGGTGGCATAGCCGGTTAAAACTTTGCCTAATTCAAGTGCTGGGCTGTGTTGGGTGTTGTGCGTTTCTTTAAAAAAGAAATGCACATTAATGAAGCAAATGAGCGCAAACAGCATTTGAAAAGCAAAAATCGCTCGCCAGCCCAGCGTGGTCACCACCCAGCCGCCCACAATCGGTGCCAAAATCGGCGCCAGCCCCATGATCAACATGAGGGTAGAAAAAGCTTTGGCCATTTCCTGCACATTGCAGCGATCCCTGACTACGGCCCGAGAAATCACCATCCCCGCGCAACCGCCAAGCGCTTGTAAAAAGCGCAGAGCAATCAGTTGATTGATATCTGTGACAAAGACGCAGCCGATGGAGGCCAGAATATAAATCGCCAGGCCAAAGTAGAGCGGAGGCTTACGGCCAAAACGATCGCTAAACGGGCCATAAATAGCCTGCCCAATGGCTAAGCCAATAAAAAAGCTGGCAAGTGTGAGCTGCACCGAGCCGGGAGTCGCGCCCAAACTATGTGAAATAGCAGGAAAGCTGGGTAAATACATATCAATGGAAAGCGGGCCAAGTGCGGTAAGTGCACCCAGTAAGAGCAGCCAAGGCGGGAAATAGCGCATGCGTTGTGCTTCTTTAAATGAAGGGAAGGGTACCGTTTTTTGTGCGGACTACTACAGGATTTTTCCTACAGCAGTAAAAGAATTATCTCATTTTAATTGAGCCTGTGCTGACGTGTGATTTAAATTTTATGAGCATAAAATTGCATCTGTCGGTGGCGTTAATGCCATATGGCTATCTGTCTATATGTGGCTCATTAATCCTTAATTATTTTATTTGGAATAAATATTATGAAATTGAAATCTATTGTGCCCGTGATGGCGTGTTCGATGTTGTTTGCAGGCTCTGTATTCGCTGCGGATGAGGGTGGTGGTAGTGTTAAATTTGAAGGTTCGATTATTGATGCGCCATGCTCAATTTCAGCTTCCACACAAAATCAAATTATTCCTATGGGCGCTATTTCAAATAAATCAATTATTTCAAAGGATGGTAAGCTTAAATCTAACTTCACAATCAAGTTAGAAGATTGCACTGTTGCAACTAAAAAGAATGTAACTATTACTTTTAGTGGGCCAGCTAAAGATGGCTTGTTGGCGCTTGAGGGAAGCGCTAAAGGGGCAGGTATTCAGATCGACGATTCTTATGGTGTTCCAATGGTGTTGGGTACAGCGAGTGCCGCAGTTCCAATGCTAGCGGGTGAGAATGATTTAAAATTTAATGCCTACTTGAAGCCTACTGGGGAGGCGGGGAAGGAGGCTGTTATACCTGGTGACTTCATTGCGACAGTGACGTTTACATTAAATTATCTATAATATTATTTTTTAAATTAACATTAATTGGCTTTAATTAAATGTTGCTTAAGTTTTTGTGTGGGTAACAGCTAGAAAAATTATCGCTTATTTTGTTAATACTCTGTGTAAAAGGGTGCATAACGAGGTTCTTGTTTTGCACCCAATACAATCCCGTATTTTTCTTAATTAAAATTGATGCTTAGAGTGCTTGGCTAATGCCAAGGCCGCGCTGTTCTTGATTGTTTTTATCAGGGGTGAGGCTGGCTATGCTCTGGCTTTCTCTTTCGCATAAAGTTCAGATCTATTTAATTTAACAATTAAGTGGTTCGTTTGAAAAATATATTTTTTTGTTGTGTGGTTTTTTTGTATTGGGCTATTGATAAAAATAGCGTTTACAGTGAGTATTAATTTCACCATGCATTGTTTGTTGTGGTTTTAAATTAACCATCATTTTGCTCGCTAATATATAGGGCCATACTGACTGGTAATATTAAATTATTGCTATATTACTGTGTTTTTTTATAAAAGAGGGGATGAGGTGTTTAATAGAAAACTACTGGGTGCTATTTTATTTATTCCCACTATATGTTGCGCTGTAGAATTTAATGTTGGCGTATTAGATGCTGTTGATCGCGAAAATATTGATTTGTCTGTGTTCTCTAAAGTGGGTTATGTTTTGCCAGGGCGATATATATTAGGAATTAAATCAAATAATTTTTTAATTCCTGAATTGCCAGTGATGTTTCACTACCGTGGATTAGCAGAAGAAAGCGCAGAGGCCTGTATTACGCCTGATGTGCTTGCTAAGTTAGGCTTAAAAGATGAATCGATTAAGTTAATTTCATACTGGCATAATGGCGAGTGTGCTGATTTTAGTGAGTTGAAAGGTGTAGGTCTTCGTAATGCTATTAATGAGGGCTATATTGCGCTTGGCATTCCTTTGGCTTATATGGAATATGCGGATGTAGATTGGGTTCCCCCGGCTTTTTGGGATGATGGATTGCCAAGTTTGATGCTGGATTATAGTGCCACTGCTTATGAGTCAAGATTTAAAAATAAGCCTATTGAGCGGAAGCTAAGTATGTATGGAACGCTAGGTGCCAATTTGGGGGCATGGCGTTTTAGAGGCGATTTTCAGGGCGGGAATCAAGGAGGGGTAGAAACAGATGAGCGTTTCAATTGGTCGCGTATTTATGCTTACCGAGCATTACCAAGTATCAATTCTACTTTGATTATCGGTGATAATTATCTAGGCTCAGATTTATTTGATTCTTTTCGCTATAGCGGAATCGCGTTAAGTAGCGATGATCGTATGTTGCCCCCTGCATTACAAGGCTATGCACCAGAGATAAGGGGTGTTGCTAAAACAAATGCTAAGGTTACTATTTCCCAAAATGCAAATATTTTGTATGAAACTATTGTTCCTGCAGGACCATTTAATATTCAAGAATTAGGTCGTGGGGTGCGTGGCCAATTAGAGGTGAGAGTGCTTGAGCAAGACGGCAGTATTCAAACGTTTAGTGTAGATACAGCAACAATTCCTTATTTAACGCGCCCAGGAAGTCTACGGTATAAGGCCGCACTGGGTAAATCGTCGAATTCTGGATATAAATCGGATAAGTCTGGGGGCATATTATTTGGATCTGGTGATTTTTCATGGGGGGTGAGTAATAGTTGGTCTTTGTTCGGTGGATCTATTTTTTCAGAAAAATATAATGCATTTGCCTTGGGTCTTGGCCGAGATTTATATCAATTTGGCGCTTTATCATTGCATGTAACGCGTTCTGCGGCCAATCTTGCCAACGATAACGATCGTCAAGGCTATTCATATCGGCTAAATTATTCAAAACGTTTTGACGATATTGATGGTGATATTGCCTTTTTAGGTTATCGTTTTTCTCAGCATGAATATATGAGTATGAATGAGTTTATAGAAGCGAACAAAGCCCAAGGCAACATTGGAAATAGCAAATCCATGTATACAGTTACGGGTAGTAAAAGTTTTTCTAGTTTTAAAACCTCTGTATATGCATCTTATACTCATCAGGATTATTGGAATATTTTGCCTGAAGAGCGTATTCAATTGTCAATTAACAAAATATTTGATTCTGGTTTCATAAAAGGCATGTCTGCAAGTTTGTCTTTTTCTAAAAATGTAAATAAAAATAGCAATGGCAATATGCTATCAATGAACTTGTCGATACCCATGGGGCAAGGCGCATCAGCGAATTATTCTGCAAGTAGAAATAATGATGTGAATAGTCATGATGTTACATATAGTAATTATCAAAACGACGGAAGTAATTGGCAAATCAGTGCTGGGGTAAGAGATAAAGAAAGTGGTAGTGCTGAATCTGTACGTGGCTATTATGCCCATGAAGGGGCTATGGCGAGCACTACCCTGAGCGTGGGGCATGAAAGTGGCGAGTATTGGTCTGCAGCTGCAACCGTTAGGAGTGCGATAACGATTACCGCAGAAGGCGCAGCTTTGCATCAACAAAGTGTTAATGGTGGCACCAGATTGATGCTCGATACCGCTGGTGTGGGCGGTGTGGCTGTTAATGGTGGTCGCTCTCAAAGCAATTACTGGGGGAAGGCCGTTGTTGGTGATGTAAATAGCTATGCTCGGACCAGCGCTGCAGTGGATGTGAATCAATTGGCTGATGACGTTGAAGTATCAAGCCCCGTTGTGGATGCAACATTAACAGAAGGGGCGGTTGGCTATAGAAAGCTCTCTGTACAGCAGGGAATGAAGCTAATGACTACTCTTACATTGCCAGATGGCAGGTATCTTCCTTTTGGGGCTCAAATTGTAGATGCTAAGGGGCGTATGGCGGGCTTGGTGAGTGACTCAGGTATGGCGTATTTGTCTGGGATAAATTCAGATAGCGAATTTACCGCCACTTGGAGTGATAGTAAATGCCGTGTTTATATTGCAGAAAAATATACCCGTCAAAGTCTGGCCACATTAACGTGTGTGCCCTATTAATAAATGAAAATTAAAGGTAATTATAAAATGAAATCATTCTTTTTTATTTTATTTGCGGCAATATTTAGCGCGCAAGCTTCGGTTGTTAATGCGGCCGTTGGTTTGGATAGAACGCGATTAGTTTATAACGAGCAGGATAAATCGACTAGCCTTAGGATTTTTAATGGGAGCAAGACATTGCCCTATTTGGCACAAGCTTGGTTGGAAAATAAAGACTACAAAAAAGAGGGTATTCCTTTTGCTGTTTTACCCCCATTGCAGCGCTTAGAGGCTGACTCAGAAAGTTTGGTTCGGATTGAAAAAACGGCTTCCGTTGCTGATTTGCCGCAGGACAGAGAAAGTGTTTTTTATTTTAATTTGCGTGAAATACCGCCTAAAAGCGATAAAGAAAACGTAATGCAAATTGCGATGCAGACACAAATTAAAATGTTTTATCGTCCTAAAAGTATTGGTTTGCTTGGTGAGGGCGAATGGCAAAGTCAATTGATTGTAAATAAAGTGACTACAGGTTTTCAGGTGGTAAACCCAACGCCCTATCATATTACAGTAACAAAATTTGCACTTGCAGAAAAAGAGGATTCTATTGCAGAGTTTGCAGGTTTTATGATTGAACCAAAATCAAGCTTAGACTTGCCCATGAAAGATAATAAATTTAATAATTTTGTGCTGACGTATGTTAATGATTATGGTGGACATATAGAGTTGGTGTTTGCATGTGGTGAAGATCAATGTGTGGTAAAAAAATAATTAATTGAAAGTGGATGTACTTAAAGGCGCACAGCGATGAATGATTTTTTTAGGATTGTTTTTTTATGCATTGCAGTGACATATTCTGCATTTTCTTTGGCTGCTATTAATTGTCAATCGGGGTTAACTTCGGCCCCGATTTTAGCCAGTGATATTTTTAAGAGCAATGAAGCAGGAACCGAGGTTCTACCTGGTTGGGGGTTGCCAGGCCAACGCCAGACCGTTATTTGTAGTAATACAAGAGGACAAAAACCTGAGGTTATGCATTTAAGGTCCACTATGGGTGGGTTACCCCTAGGTGTTAATGCTGGCTATTATAAATTGACTGATGATATTGATGTACGTGTTACATATGGTTTAATTCCTGGGTTTACGCCTGCTGGTAATACGGCTCCTTTTTCGCTTGTAAATACTACTACTAGTATAGGCACCATAGAGACTGGAACGTATGTCAACAAATCGATGGATGTGAGTCTGCCAACATATGGCGGCAGGCTTTATTTTAAATTGAGGCGTAAAGTGACGGGAGGCTCCATTAAGATTCCCGCTGGCATTATTGTTTCATCTGTTTTTCTTGCATATGCGGATACAGACGGTGCTGTGTTTTCATCGGTGCCTTATTTGAAATTGCAGACTCAGGCCGCCACGCTAACTTTTCCGTCTAAATGCACAATAAATGCGGGGGCAGATTTAAATATCGATTTTGGCAGTGTTAATTCTGATTTGCTTTCTACTTCTGCTAGTGCATCCGATCGTAATTACAAGGCAATTAATCCAAGTTTTGTTTGTACCGGCTCTGTGGTGGATGCAAGTAGTTTAGCGGTGCGTCTTACGGCTAGTCCATCTACTTTGTCTAACACGCTTATTGCTTCGACAATGGCCGCAGATTTAGGGATTGCTATGATGGCGGCAGGTAAGGTCATTAAGCCGGGCGATTTGTTTCAGGTGTCTTCTACGAGCGGTCGTGGGGCAATTTCTGTAGGTTTTGTGCCAGTCAAGCGAAGTGGTAAAAACGTAAGTGGAAGTTTTACAGCCACAGCCACATTAGTTATTGAGTTTCCATAAGAATGAAATCCATTCTATATTGTGAATTTATCCCTTGTTATTTTAGAGTACATAATGAATAAAATTTTTAATTTTTCATTCTTTATATTGTTCAGTTTACTATTGGGATCAAATGCTTTTGCTGCGGGTGATGTAAATCTTGTGGTTAGATTAAAAGGGAGTGTTTTTATTCCTCCTCGCTGTGTTTTTAATATGGATAAAGATTATAGCGTTGATTTGGGGAAGGTGGATATTCAAAAGGTAGATGGCGAACCATCTATTCAGGTAGATATCCCTCAAAAATGCACCGCTGGTTTGGGGGCTGCTGAGTATATAGTTAGGATTACTGGTACTTTTGTGGGCACTTCTAATGTTTTAATAACTAGTAATAATAATTTGGGCTTAAAGTTATTAGTGAATGACCAGGTTGTAAGAAGTGGGAGTAATTTTTTAGTCAACTCTACAAATGACAAATTGAAACTAAGTATTGCTCCCACTAAATTAGATGCAGCAAAATCATTAGCCCCCGGAAGGTTTTCAGCAAATATTACGATGATTTCCATCATTAGATAAGGTGTTATATTTTGAAACTGCTAATGTATCAAATTTTCTTGTTGGGCTTGTTCATGTTTACACCAAAGCATGCAATGGCAATTAAGGTGAATATTTCCGGAGAATTGCTTGCAAGTCCCTGCATTTTAGCTATAGAAAGTGGTGATCAAACTGTGCGGTTTAATGCCATATCAACTAAGGATTTGTACTCTTCTGGTGTAGCGGGTACAAAAGATTTTAGTTTGATTTTAAAAAATTGTGATCTTAGTATTAGTAAATCAGTTAACATTATTTTTATGGGGAATAAGAGCACTGAGCAGAATGGTTTATTGGCCCTTGATCATGGGTCTATTGCATCAGGTGTGGCAATAGGATTGAAATATAAAAATAATATTTTGCCTTTAGGCTCGTCAACAGGGATGATTGATTTAACTTCAGGTGAGAATGCTATTCAATTTAGTGCATTTGTTCAGGGAGATCCTAGTTCTATTGAAAATAAAACGATTAAAGCTGGGGGCTTTAGTGCGGTAGCAAATTTCACATTAAATTACCCCTAGTGTGGGATTTATATGGCGTTTGAATATGAATATTTTCACCTGTAAGCATTGTTAATTTAAGGTTAAAGTTGGCATAGTTGTTTGGGATGTGATGGACGCTTCACTCATGGATTTTTTATGACAAAAGTTTTAATTGTGGATGATCATCCTGTTGTTCGACTGGCGGTAAAGATGCTGCTTGAACAAAGTGGTTTTGATGTGGTGGGTGAGGCGGATAATGGGGTGGATGCTTGGCAATTGGCCCAGAGTTTAGTGCCTGATGTGCTGGTCTTGGATCTTGCTATTCCCAATCTGGATGGTTTTGAGGTTATTGCTCGAATTCAGAAATCAAAGCTCCCTATTCGGGTTATGGTTTTTTCATCGGGTGAGGCTGAGCAAATGGTGCAGCGCTGTATGCGGGCGGGTGCTTCCGGCTATTTGGGGAAAGATAAAGAAATCACAGATCTAGTTGATGCAATAAAAATGATTATGAAAGGGGTGAGCTATTTTCCAAGTCAGTCATTTTTAGTCCATGCTAGTGACAATGTATTAAAGTCAGAGCATCAAATGCTGAGTAGTTTGTCTAATCGTGAAATGATGATTATGCAGCAGTTGCTTTTGGGGAAAACCAATAAAGAAATGGCCGCTGATATGCTGCTAAGCCCTAAAACGGTAAGTACATATAAGCTTAGAATTTTTACTAAACTGGGAGTGGGTAGTCTTACTGATTTAATAAACATGGTAAGTAGGAATTCATCAGTATGAGTCATGTAAAGTGCCTTATATTTTTTTTATTAGTATTGCTTATGCAACAAGCCAGCTCAAAGGTCCCTTTTGTGGATAAGTTGGTGTTGTCTGAGTATGTCTTTTCTACTATGCATGATGTGCCGCTTGATGAACAAGATTCGCGCTGGTTAAGAGCAAAAAAAACATTAAAACTGGGCGTTGCATTGCCTGATGTGCCTCCTTTTGGTATTACAACTTATGGGCGTGAATTTTCTGGTGTGACTGCAGACTATATCGGTGTGATTGCAGAATCGCTAGGGGTCAGGGTTGAGGTTTATCATTATGCTAATCAAGCGCTCATGCTTGATGCTTTGAAAGCGGGCGAGATTGATTTATTGGATGGCTCGGATTTTTTCTACTCATCCGATGGTGCTTATATTTTTAGTGATCACTATATTGAGAACAACCTTGTTGTTGTAACAAGAAAAAAAGAAGAAAGTCACTTTCCTGAAAATTTAAGTGGCGTAAGTATTGCCGTAGTGCCTGATTACATTCCTTTTTCTGTGTTGAAAAATAAATATTCAAACGCTAATTTTAAATCGTTTTCTTCAGTTAACAATGCGCTTGGCGCGGTGGCCTTTGGCTCGGCTGATCTGATGATTATTGATTTAATATCTGCTAATTATTTAATTAATAATGGTTTTTATAGTTATCTTGAATTACACAGTTTGAGTGATCTTGATTTGGGTAATTATGGTTGTTGTTATGTATTTGGAAAAAATAATATTCAATTGCAGCGGATTATTAATGCTGCACTGAAAGCAATCACAGTGGAGGAAAAGGCAGGGATTGCTCGTAGATGGAATGGCAATGGGATTAATCTTGGCAATAAAAACAAAATTACACTGACTGAATCAGAGCAGCAATGGATAAATAAAAACCCTGTCGTAACGATTGATGTAGGTGACTATATTGCTCCTATATCATATTTTGATATAAATGGTAATTTACAAGGGGTGCTCGGTGATATTTTAAATAAAATAAAACTTAATACAGGTTTGGTTTTTAAAATATCTCGTAGCTCATCTTTGGGCGATACTTTTTCTAAAGCGGAAGATGGTAATATTGATGTTTTTGCACCCCTGTCACGCTCAGTTTCTTTAGAGAAAAAGTTTATATTTAGTCGGCCAATGTTTTCTAGTCAATATGTTTTTGTGATAAAAAAAGGGGTAGCCAGAATTGATGACCTTTCAAAGATGGATGGTTTGAAGCTGGCTATTGTCGATAATGCAGAGTTAATAGAAATATTAAAAATAAAATATCCAAAAATAAAATTAGTACATATGGCAAATGCACTTGAAGCATTGGGATTTACCGCGGCAGGAAAAGTAGATGCCACGGTGGTGACGTTGCCACGGGCTGAGTACTATATTCATAGTCTGTTTGAAAATGAATTGTTTATTTCTTCAATGCTAGATTTGGGTGATGAGCAAGTCCAATATCAACCCGCATTTGCTGTAAAAAAAGAGGCTGTAGAATTGCTTGCTATTTTAGATAAGGCCTTGGCTGCAATTCCTATTGAGGAGCGATTAATGATTCGTAGTCGCTGGCAGGCCCCACCTATGGTGTCTTCAGGTCGCTGGCTTGATCATAAAGCTTTAATTTATAGCATCATAGTCCTTGTTTTTTTCATTATCGTTATTTTTGTGATTTGGAATCTTAGGCTATCAATGGTTGGTAAGCAGAGGGCTATAGTCAATCGTGTATTGCTTGATAAATTGGATCTTTTAGGTGGGGCAATGAATGGTGCACCCTTTCCTATTTATGTTGTTGGGGTTGATGGATTTTTACGGCTTTGTAACGATTTTATGTTGCATAAAATTGGGTTAACACGTGAGTTATTAATCGGTGCTCCAGGTAATGCGAGTTTGCTTCGTTCTTTAGGTCTAAATGATGCAGAGGGGCTTAATACGCTGGATATGGCTTTTCAGCGAGTGCTCAGAGATGGCGTGCCTATGGATTGTACCCTGAGCTGGGGGGAGGGAGATTCCGCTATGATTTGTCATCACTGGATACTCCCTTGCTTTGATTCCATGGGGGTAATTCAAGGCGTAGCCTGTAGCTATGTGGATATTACTGAGCGGGAGCAATTAATTGAGGGATTGAGGGATGCAAAAGAGTTAGCTGATGGAGCAAGCAAAGCAAAGACGACTTTTTTAGCGACAATGAGTCATGAAATTCGTACGCCTATGAATGCCATTATTGGGATGTTGGAACTGGCATTAAAAAAAGCAGACCGGAATGTACTTGATCGTTCTGCGATTGAGGTGGCTTATGGTTCTGCTCAAAGTTTATTAGAGCTGATTGGCGATATCTTGGATGTGGTTAGAATTGAGTCTGGTAGTCTGAGCTTAGCCCCCACAAGAGGGCATTTGCGTGAGTTAGTCGAATCCGTCGTGCGCGTTTTTGATGGTTTGGCTAGGCAAAAGGGTTTGAGTTTGGTTGTGGATTTGGATGTGAGTATTAATAGGGATGTGTTGCTTGATCCTTTACGTTTTAAACAAATACTTTCTAATTTAATTGGGAATGCCATTAAATTCACTCATAAAGGGCGGGTTGACATTCAAGTACTGGGTAAGCCAATCGGGGACGTCTATTTGCAGGTGCAGTTGTTAGTGAAAGATAGTGGTATTGGTATTGCCATGAAAGATCAGCAGCGATTATTTCAGCCTTTTATTCAGGCTAACAATAATGGGCAGAGCACTAGGATAGGCGCTGGCTTAGGCCTGATGATTAGCCGTGAGCTTTGTGAATTGATGGGCGGTGGCTTGGAGCTTACTAGCGAGTTAGGGGTGGGGACTCAGATTCAGGTTAGCCTCACTTTTAATGTGCTAGAACCCGTATTGCCTGGTCAGGGCTGGGTAGAGCAAGGGCCGCAGGAACAAAAGATTCTGACGGTATTAGTGGTGGATGATCACGCTGCGAATCGCTTATTGCTGTGTGAGCAGCTTATCTATCTGGGGCATGGGGTTCGCTCCGCAGAAGATGGTGCAGAGGGGCTGAGTATTTGGAAGGCAAACCACTTTGATGTGGTCATTACAGATTGCAATATGCCTGTGATGAGTGGCTATGAGCTAACTCAAGCGATTCGCAAAGCAGAAAAGATAAGCCGGTTGCCACCATGCCGTGTACTTGGCTATACCGCTAATGCTCAAGAGGAGGAACGTGAGCATTGTAAGGCGGTAGGGATGGATGATTGTATGTTTAAGCCTGTGGGGGTGGATGATTTAGCGAAATACTTAACGAGCTCTGTACTCTCTCCATTGTTATTTTTGGGGGAAGGAAAAAGAGATTACGGTGAGGTTAAAATTGAGCAACTCATGAAGCTAACTGGCAATAATCCTCAATTAGTTGCTCGATTTTTGAATGAGCTAATCAATAATAATAGGGATGATTTAGTTACACTTTTAAATCTTTCTGATGTGGCAGATAAAGTAGGCTTGGGTGGTTTAGCGCATAAAATAAAGGGGGCTGCTCAGGTTGTTAATGCGGGTGAGGTCATGAGGAGCTGTGAGGTGCTGGAGGCTCTTTGTAAATGCGCGCATCAGCCAGAAGAATTAGCCGCTGCGGTTTTTGCCTTGGAAGAGTCCATTTTGGCTTTGGAGTCTTTGCTTTTATCCCATATTGATAGTGGATTAGCAGAGTTTTAAAGCCTATTTCTTGATGGATTTTTATGCTGCAATTCAGCTGGGCCACGTAGGCGTTTGTTTGCATTCAGCGCTGTTTTGGTCCATGAAATTCAGGGTACCTAATGTTTTTGGCAAAAAGAACTAAGGGGGAGTGACAAAGCTTGCAAACCTAATCGGTATAACCGTTGTTCTCTGTGAGGTGTCATTTTTTCTAGGGCTGTCGTACTTTAAAACGAGAGATTTTCTGCATAAAAAAGCGGCTCCATAAAGGGCTAATGCCGTTCACTTAAGCGGTTTTGTTTGAGTTCCCCCTTTGTAAAGGGGGCTAGGGGGGGATTTACAGTTGATGTTGGGCTTGAAATAAGCAAAAAACCCAAGGCAAATCTTCCTCAATCCCCCTTTTTCTAAGGGGGAAGCAAAACCAATACCTTAAGTGAACGGCATTAGCTCCATAAAGGGCCGCTTTTTCAATTTCAAGAGCCGACGGTGATGGGTTTAACTATCACCGGGTTTTACGGTCAGTAAATGTGCTTATATGGCGTTTACTGACTTCCCTCTTTAAGGGTGTGAGGGGCTTAGTACCCAACGGTAAAACGTTGACGACTATGTTGGGCGTTTTCTGCTTCATTGAGCATGGCTACGGCGTAATCCTCTACCGAAATACGGCTTTCACCTTGAGCATCAAGTAGCAATTGATCGCCACCTAAACGGAATTCACCTGTGCGTGCGCCTGGCTCTAAATGAGCAGAGGGGCTGAGCATAGACCAATCTAGCGCGCTTTCTTTGCGCAGTAATTCCAGAGCTGTACGTGCACCCAGTGCTGAGCCTTTCCATTCGGCAGGGAAGCTGGGCGTGTCAACCACTTGCACGCCAGGGGCAACTTCTAAGCTGCCTGCGCCGCCTACGACTAGAAAACGTGGCACAGCCGATGCTTTTACGCTGTTCAGAATGTGCTGAAAGCCATCGACAAAATATTGGTAAACATCGCCAGCCGCATGGCCGCTGAATGCGCTGATCACTAAATCGTGGCCCGCTAATTGGGCAGTCAGGGCGGCTTCGTCATTCACATCTGTTTTGACGGCTGTAAGGGCTGCGTGCGCAGGTAGCTTGCTGATGTTTTGCACCAAGGCGCTGACTTGATGGCCGCGCTCAAGTGCTTCGTTTAATAGCTTAGAGCCGACATAACCTGTTGCGCCGATGATTGCGATTTTCATGGTGTTTCCTTGTGAGGGTCAGTTAAGAGTGAAGCGCTTACTGCTTTGCGACAAAATCAATTAAATCTTGCGGGTTTTGGTACATCAAAGCGCTAGGAACAACAGACAGCTGATTGCCTTTTTGCAGTAAGAGGGTGGGTACGCCACGCAGTCCATTGTCTTGCATCAAGGCTTGAGCCTTCTCTGTTATAGCGCGTAATTCTTTTGGCCAGCCTGCTGAAAAGTTCTGGGCAAATTTTTCGGCATCCAGACCAAACCCCGCCGCCAGCTCAAGAAAAGCCACCGTGTCTTGTGTGCCTTTAGCGTAGCGCAGTTGTTGCACGCGATGTAGTACATCAATGGCCTGTTCGGGCACGGCCTGGCTAATCAGGTAATAGGCTAGGGTGGAGGCGCTTGAATCAAAGGGTGTGTTTAAGTCAGCCAAAATATGGTTTTTATACGCTTGGCTAAATTCTTGGCCTGTCATTTGGGCGATGCGTTGATCGTTGCTCCAGAAGTGGCTTGCCATCTCAGCATTCATCGCTTGTGGATGGGAAAACAGGCCGGTTGGGTGCAATTGCCATTTCAGATTTGTGTGTGCTTTTAAAGCAGAAAGAGCAGGCGCTGCGCCGTAACACCAACCACAAAGAGGATCAAATAAGAGATGTAGCATGTTGTGCGTCCTAAAGAATATGCTGCTATCTTGCCTGTGTTGATTGATTAAATAAATAAGCTAATTAAGAATTGAATGTTTATAAATATGGAACAATGTAGGATGGAGTGATTTTCTTTGAGGGGTTTTACGCATTGTTTTTCGCCGAGGGGGTGCAACCCGCCGGTCATTCTGAATAACGCGTGGGTTGTACCCGTGCCAACCAAAGTCAAAAAGACCTTTTTAGTGCCTTCGGCACGTTGATTTAGGTGCGGGTGTCCCGCTGGACCTTCCTTTCTTGTGTGGCCAAGAAACGAAGCCAAGCCACAACCTCAAAAACACGAAGGCCCCTTCGCTGCGGACAATCGAGTCGGCGGCGGGCGGGATTGGCTCGCTGCCTCGCTCCCTTGCCGAAACCCCGCCCCGCTTGTTCCTCGCTACGGCGTGTATCAAGGGGAATCTAAAGCCCTACGCGAATAGTTGTGATAGCAATCTAGAAAGCTGGTTTTGAAAAAATTTAAAATAAACAACTTAATTTCATAAACCAATAAAAATGGAACAGTCTTATGTTGGATTTAAATCGCCTCGCTACTTTTGTGGCCGTGGTGGAGTCGGGTGGGTTTACGGCTGCGGGCGATAGGCTAGGAATGGCTAAGTCTTTGGTGAGCCAGCAAATCAGCAAGCTGGAATCGCAGCTTGGGGTGGCGCTGCTCACGCGAAGTACACGCAAAGTGCTGCTTACCGAAATCGGCGAGCAGCTTTATGCTGATATTGCCCCGCTGCTGCTGGCGGCGAATGAGGCGCTTGATCGACTGGGGCAGGTGAAGGCATCGGGCCTGCTGCGGATTACGGTGCCGGTGGATTACGCAGGCGCAGTACTTGCCCCGCTTCTGGCCGAGTTTGCTGCATTGCATCCTCAGCTAGAGATTGAATTACTGGCCACCGATGAGGTGCTTGATCTTTTGGCCGAGCGGATTGATGTGGCGTTTCGCTTGGGGCGTTTGCAAGATTCAGCGCTGCATGCCATTAAGCTGGCGCAGTTTGCCGAATGCGTGGTGGCGTCCCCTCTGTGTATGACGAAGTACCCCGCACTGACTCACCCTCAAGAATTTTCCGCGCTTCCTTGGGTGGCGATGACGCGGCTGCAAGCGCCGCTGACTTGGAAGTTTAATCATGGCGATGAATCGTGTACCGTCAGAATGAGGGCGGTGATGCGGGCCAGTGCGCCGTCTTCTGTATTGGCGCTAGTTAGAAGCGGTGCAGGCTTGTCGGTTTTGCCTGATTTTATGGTGGCCGATGATTTGGCAGCGGGGCGCTTAGTGCATCTTTTGCCTGAATGGACTATGCCTGCCGGTGGCATCTATGCCGTTTATCCAAGCGCTCGTTATTTGCCAGCTAAAGTCAGGATTCTGCTTGATTTTATGCGTGCAAGGCGGATGACTTAGGGGGGTAATCCCCCCGTTTTTAAGCTCACTTAAAAGTAGAGGCTAGGCATGTAATGCCAGTTTTTGTTTCGGGGTGATGCCGCCCAATCCCATATGCGGGCG
>NZ_JBHTBQ010000009.1:0-133990 GCF_042664895.1 Iodobacter arcticus | reverse complement strand
GCATCTGGGCTTCGATATACATCTTTTTAAGACGCTTGTTTTCATCTTCTAGCTCTTTCATCCGCGTCATCATGGAAACGTCCATGCCGCCAAACTTAGCACGCCACTTGTAGAAAGAGGCAGAGCTCATACCGTGCTCTCGGCAGAGATCAGGAACGGTCGAACCGGCTTCAGCTTGCTTTAAAATCGCCATAATCTGGCTATCGGAATAACGTGCTGTTTTCATGTAGAGCTCCTCAAAGACTGCGAGAAAATTCTACTTAAAAATGAGCTGGTTTTGTGGGGGGATTACCATTTGATGACACTACTAACCGCTTAAACTTCAGATCAAGTACTGTAAAAATCCTTCATAAACCTTAAATAAATAGTGCTTATTCATATACCGCCCACAAAAAAGCCCCGCCATTTCTTTAGCGGGGCTTTTTTATGCAGAAAGCGGATTACTCAACTTTTGCTTTAGCACGTAATTCTTCAACCATTTTTTGTACACGCTGGCCTTGCAGCTCACGAGTCAACTCTGGTTTTACTTCTTCAAATGAAGGACCTTTCGCTTCGCGCTGGTCATCCAGCTTAATCACATGCCAGCCAAACTGGGTCTTCACTGGATCAGAGATTTTGCCTTTAGGCAGTTTGGCCAACGCTTCACCAAATTCTTTTACGTAGTTAGCAGGAGTAGACCAGCCCAGATCGCCACCATTTACAGCACTGCCTTTGTCTGCGGATTTCGCCTTAGCGATATCTTCAAACTTCTTACCTTTTTTCAGGTCAGCCAAAACTGCTTTTGCTTCTTCTTCTGTTTTAACCAGAATATGACGGGCTTTGTATTCTTTGCCGCTGAAGTTAACTTTGATTTTATCAAATTCTTTTTTCAGATCAGCATCACTCACTGGGTTTGCTTTAGCGTAGTCATTCACGTAAGCACCAACCAGAATCTGTTGCTTAGCCATATCAAGGCGTTGCTGTACTTCTGCGTTTTTTTCCACGCCTTTCTTTTGCGCTTCTTGGAACAGTACTTCGTTACGAATCAACTCTTCCTTGATGCGTGCACGTAATTCTGGGCTATCTTTCTGGCCGCGTTCAGCAACTTGCTTCAGAAAGAAGTCAACCTTGCTATCAGGAATAGCAACGCCGTTAACGGTGGCTACATTTGCAGCTGTTGCGGCAAATGAAGCAGATAAGAAGCAAGCAGCGAGAGCAAGAGCAATACGGTTTGGTTGACGCATGTGTTAGTCCTTTGATCTTAAAGTCAGTAGAGCTTAGGTTCAGTCAATTTTACAACTCGTCCGGCGTCAGTGTTTTTTTAATACTGAGCGCGTGGATAGGGTGCGGGATCAAATCGGTAAATAAAGCCATCACCATACGATGACGAGCCAAGGTGTTTTTGCCTGCAAACTGTGCGGATACGATGGTTAAATCATAATGCCCGCCACCTGCCACGCTGCCTGCGTGACCTGCATGTGAAGCACTATCATCGTAAACATCAACATACTCTGGCTGTAATACGGCAAGCCGTGAGTGTATTTCTTCAGTAATCATAACGCTAGGGGAGGACTTGGAGAAAGGGTTTTGCAATGACATTTTCATAAACCCCTGCTTTTACATAAGGATCGCTGTCAGCCCAAGCTTGTGCTGCCAGCTGCGAATCAAATTCTGCAACAATTAAACTACCCGAAAAACCGGCTGGCCCAGGGTCCACAGCATCAATTGCAGGAAAAGGCCCGGCAAGCACCAAGCGCCCCGCTTCTTTCAGCTGCTCTAGCCTAGCCAGATGCGCCGGACGGCTCGCCAAACGTGCGGCAGCGCAATCGGGATAGTTATTAGCAATAATTGCATAAAGCATCAAGACTCCTCTTTTCCCGAATCATCAGTAAGATACCGTGAAAGCACCAATGCTTGCAGCAGCACAAATACCAGTGTCAGCGCCAATGTACCAAACATCTTAAAATTAACCCACTGATCTTCAGTAAAGTTAAAGGCAACATAGAGATTAAGAACCCCCATGCTAACAAAGAATGTAACCCAAGCTAAATTAACCTTATCCCATAATTTAGCAGGCAAGTTCATTTGTGGGCCCATCAGGCTTTGCATCAGGTTTTTGCCCCGCAAGTAACGAGAGCCACACAAAATAACGGCAAACACCCAGTACAGCACGGTGGGCTTCCACAAAATAAAGGCTTTGTTGTGGAGTAATAAGGTTGCGCCACCTAGTACAGAAATCAAGCCAAAACTTAACCAGAGCATGCCATCAACTTTGCGGTATTTAAACCATGACCAGGCCACTTGCGCCGTTGTAGTCGCAATTGCCACGCCGGTTGCAGCATAAATACTCTTCGTGATGGAGTAAGTTACAAAAAACAGGATAACGGAGAGGAGGTCGAAAAGGGCTTTCATTGGCATCATCAACAGAGAGATGCCGCATTATGCTGACCCATTTTTATGAAAACAAGTAAATGCAGACAAAAAAAGGCGCCGCGACAGTGCGCGGCGCAAAATTTACCACTGGAGATACACGAAGCATCAAGCTCGCGTGGCAACCATTCTCGTGTAATCCCCCTTGCCACGTATTGATTTGGATCAAGCAGGGGAAGAGATGCAGACAGTGATTTAAGCCAGCAAATAGCAAAACGATTTTTGGCGATGAATGCATTGCATTTCATCGCTCAACAAATAAGATATAAGTGGAATTTAGATCAGCCTTGCTCAGAATAGCAAAACTTTAGAATGGGGAGGTGGCGAGCCTAACCCCCGGCACTAGCATCAAAAGCTGTGGCTGCTTCCTTCCGGACCTGACCAAGTTCACCTTCTAGCTATGCGGGGAGACCCGCCGTCGAACACAGGGCCGCACTATAGCACGCCTCTGTAAAAACGCCAATAAAAATCACCCTGTGCGGTCTCCATAATGCGAATCAATAAAGATTTCAGCCCGCTCCGCTCTATTCGCCCCCTTCGCCTGTGCGTAATAAAGTTTAGCCAGCGCCGCCTCGGGCGTCATATCCGCGCCATCGAGCACGCCCATCGCCGCCAAGCTGCCGCTTACCGCGTAACGGCCCATTTTTACTGAGCCTTGCAAACACGGCGTGCAATTCACCACCAAGCTTTGCTTGGCCAAGGCAGCCATCAAAGCGGGCTGGCTTCCAGCATTGCCTGCACCAAAGGTTTCTAGCACCACACCATCTAAATCAGACAAAGACGACGCTAGCCACTGGGCACTAAAGCCCGGTGCCAGTTTTGCCGCCACAATGCGGGCATTTTCTGCCACCGGCTGCAAGTGGAACGATTTGCTTGGCTTTGTGAGCTTAGGGATAGAAACTGACATCGCCCAGCGCCCTGCTGTCCATTGCCCTAAGGCGGGCAGATTGGGCGAGGCAAAAGCCGCCATGCCATCGCAATCGACTTTGCGCACCCGATTACCACGCAGGCACAGCCCTGCAAAAACCACCGCCACTTCGCAAAAATCAGGCGTGCTCGCCAATGCCAAGGCTGCAGCAACATGCTCTACCGCATCATTACCCGGCTCGCACCACGGGATTTGCGAGCCGGTGACCACCACCGGCTTAGCCAGATTTTCTAACATATAAGACAGTGCTGCAGCGGTATAAGCCATGGTGTCCGTACCATGCAGCACGACAAAGCCATCGTAGTCATCGTAATCCACAGCAATATCAGCCGCGATGCGATTCCATAACGCAGGCGTCATTTCACTGGAATCAAGCAGCGGGGAATATTCCAGCACAGATAGGCCGGGATAGAGATTTTGCAACTGCTGCTGCAAATAATCGGGCGCGGGCGCATAGCCATCCGCACTTTGCAACATGCCAATGGTGCCACCGGTATAAATGACGCGAATTCTCTGCATCTATGACTTACTCCGTAAAGTGTTAGAATCAAGGTTTAGTGAAACAAAACCGGACCCATTGCGATGTCGATCGTCGATAATAAAAAGGCCTTTCACGACTTCTTTATCGAAGAACGTTTTGAAGCGGGCCTTATGCTACAAGGCTGGGAAGTCAAATCAATCCGTGCTGGCCGTGTGCAGCTCAAAGAATCTTACGTGGTGTATCTGCGGGGCGACTTCTGGCTGATGGGCGCGCACATCTCACCACTCACCAGCGCATCAAGCCATGTACTGCCAGAGCCTACCCGGCTGCGTAAATTATTACTTAATCAACGCGAGATCGAAAAACTGTCGATCAAAGTTGAACGTGCTGGCTACACAGTGGCTGCGCTCAATATGCATTTTAAAAATGGCTTTATTAAACTGGATATCGGTTTAGCCAAGGGTAAAAAGCAGCACGATAAACGCAACACCGAAAAAGATCGCGAATGGGTGCGCGAGAAAGCGCAGATTGTTCGTGCCAATAATAAATACAGCTAATCTCGCCTATCGCGATGATCTATTCAGCTAAAAGGGCAGTTTACTGCCCTTTTAGCTGCCTACTCTTTGCTGGCCCCACTCGCCTTTTCACCGATACTGCCTTCCTTACCAGTTAGCAAATCTCGAATATTTCTTTCATGACGCCAGATTAATAGTAGCGAAATCACCACAACCGCCGTAATTTGTGCAGAAGATGGCAACCAGATCCAAGCCAGCACAGGTGCAAGCAGAGCGGCTAAAAGTGCCGCTAAAGAAGAAATCTTCATTCCCTTGGCTACCACCAGCCAGAGCAGCAGCGTTAATAAACCGACACGCCAATCCAAGGCCAGTAAAATACCCGCCGCCGTGGCCACGCCTTTGCCACCTTTAAAGCTAAAAAAGACCGGCCACATATGACCCACCGTCACGGCTACAGCAGCCATAGCAATGACTTCCGGCCCCAAGCCCAGATAAGAAGCGGCAACTTGCGCCAGCACGATCGCCAGCCAGCCTTTGAGTGCATCGCCCAATAAAGTGAGCAAAGCCGCTTTTTTATTGCCGCTACGCAAAACATTTGTGGCACCCGGGTTGCCCGAGCCATAACTGCGCGGATCGGCCAAGCCACTGGCTTTAGAGACAATCACGGCAAAAGAAAGAGAGCCGATCAGGTAGCTTACTAAAATTAGAATTAACGGTGTCATACCTAAATCCACTACAATCGTAAGCTTCCGATTTTAAGCTAAATGACCGCTGCTGGGTAAAACCCATTAAGTCACCCCATCATGGACATTATCTATTTACACGAAGTGCGTGCGCGCACCCTTATTGGCTGGTACGACTGGGAGCGCGTTGCGCCACAAGTTGTAGAGCTTGATTTGGAAATTGGCATCCCTTCTACACGCGCCTGTGCCAGCGATGATTTGGTCGATACGATCGATTACGATGCGGTGGTCAAACACATCCGCAAAGTGCTTGAAGAGCGCCACTTTTTGCTGCTTGAAGCACTTGCCGAGCATATTGCACAGCTGATTATGCAAGACTTTGGCGCGCCTTGGGCTAAGGTATCCGTCACAAAACTCGGCATCTTGCACGAAGTTGGCCGGGTTGGCGTCACCATTGAGCGTGGCCACCGCGCTTAAATCGTCTACAACATTGCCTCATAGGCAGTGCACTCCAAAAGCAGCTTGTGTAGATTTCAGCGCCGCAAAACGCGCGTTTTCTACCCGGCTGCGCCAAAATATCTGCCACGCCGATGTTCATCATCAAGTCATCCTGCATTTTTTTACACAATGACTTGAACTTCTTACACTTCAGCCTCACTAAGCATGTATTGAATTATTCACCGCAAGGACTTGGCATGAGCCAATTTAGCCGCACTCTCATGGTTACACTACTTACCGCCTCACTCTTTGCCAGCGGCATCGCTGAAGCAAAACGAGTTGGTGGTGGCCGCTCAAGCGGCATGCAGCGTAGCCAGAATACGCGCCCGGCCGCTCCGCCTCCTCAACGCAACGTCGCACCTGCACAACAGCCTGGGCAAGTCGCCCCACAGCCACAGCGAAGTGGCATGGGCTCGATTCTGGGTGGCGTAGCTGCTGGTGCACTAGGTGGTTACCTGCTTGGCAATTTGCTGAACTCTAACAATGCATCAGGCACATCTGAATCATCTGGTGGCGGCTTTCCATGGGGATTGTTACTGCTACTGGGCGCGGGCGGTTACTTTGCTATGCGCATGATTCGTCGCCGCAAAGAAGCTGCAGCGGCTACAGCGAATGCCCCTGCATTTGCGGGCATGCCTAGCAACATGCAAAACCAGCCTCTTCAGCAAGATCGTGTGTTCCGTATGGGCGATCAGGCTAGCAATATGGCAGCAGCTCCATCGGCTTCAGGCATCACTCGCCTGCCTGATGGCACAGAAACAGCCGCTTTTCTTCGCCAAGCACGGGGCAGCTTTATGCATATGCAAACCCTGCATTCGGCCGAGCAAGTGAATGAAATGCGCAAGTACTTAACACCTGAGCTCTTTAATGAGCTAAGCCAGGAAATCTCCGGCAATGAAGAGCCAGCCGAGTTTCCAGAGCTCAATACCGAGCTTGTTGATTGCGCCACCGAAGAAGGCCGCATGGTTTCCAGCGTGCGCTTCTACGGCAAAGTGAGTGAATCACTTCATTCGGCACCTGTGGAATTCCAGGAAATCTGGCATTTTGTACGCCCAATTAATGGCGACCCACGCTGGATGGTGGCAGGTATCCAGCAGCTGTAATAGTGTAGAGGCCATTACCAAACAAAGACCGGCACATGTCGGTCTTTGTTTTGCTAAAAATAAGATGGCTGAACAGATAGCTGATTTTTCACTTACACTAATAACAATACTATTGACATACTGGCCTCTGCAAATGCGTCGTCTTATTATTATGCTATTTGGATTAATCACACTAACTGGCTGCGATAAAGTCATGGAAGTGGTGAACAAGCAGCAAGCCAATGGCAAAGCAATTGGCGCAGCCTGCCGCCATAGCGGACGAGCACTTGAAGATTGCTATCGCCGTAATATCAGAATTCCCAAAGCCGATATTTTCGCAGGCTGGAAAGAAATGAACGAGTATATGCAGCAAAAAAAGATTGATGTGATTTCTCCGCCAGAAGATGAACCACCTCCTCCTGTTGCTGTAAAAAAAGTAGAGAAAAATGACGCATCCGAAGAAAAGCCCGCAGAAGCCGACAAAGCAGAACACTAATGACTAAGAATACCGCCCTTTACCAATTACTCGCTTCTGTGCCGTTATTTACTGATTTAGACGATAGCATTCTGGCGGCTATCGAAAAAATATCTAACCGGCGCACGCTCAGCAAAGGCTCTTTATTGTTTGCTGAAGGCGATATTGCAGAATCGATGTATGTACTGATCGAAGGGCGATTACGCTGTTTCTCTAGTGCGGATACCGGTAAGGAATTTGTTTTTTATGTTGCAACAGCTGGCACCAGTTTTGGTGAAATGGCCTTAATTGATGAAGAACCCAGATCGCTCTCGATTGATGCGGCAGAAGACTGCCAATTACTGAGCATTAGCAAAACTTCTTTCCTGGAGCTCCTTGAAAAAACGCCATTACTCAACAATAACTTGCTGCGTAATATGATTCGTTACAATCGTTATTTAGCCAATATGGTGAAATCATTAGCGCTAAAGGATGTATATGGCCGTATGCGCTTGCTACTTGAAGGTTTAGCCGTTGAAGTGAATGGTCGTCGCTATATTGAAGATGCTTTGTCCCAACAAGCGATCGCCGATCGTGTTGGCTCATCCAGAGAAATGATCGCAAAATTAATGCGTGAGCTGGTATTTGGCAACTATATTCGCATTGAAAATCGCCGAATTGAATTATTACAAAAATTACCCGAACATTTTTAACACCCAATATTGCCAGAAATAGGCACTGAGCCACGGAGATATAACACTCATGGACCATCATTTACTTAAAAACTTTTTATCGCAATCTGCCATTTTCCAGGATTTTGCCGATGAAGATTTAGACATTGTCTTAAATGCCGCAGTAAAACGCCACCTGCCTAAAGGTACCTTCTTATTCCGCGAAGGCGACCCTGGCGAATCCATGTATATCCTGATGGAAGGACGCACCCGCTCGTTTACCAGCGACAATCAAGGCAAAGAATTCGTCTTTATGATTGGCGAGCCTGGCGATGTATTTGGCGAAGTTTCCCTGATTGATGACGAGCCACGATCTTGGTCTACCCAAACCGAAGACGATTCATCTTTCCTGATGTTCTCCAAACAAGACTTCCGCGAAGCACTGGGCTCGCTGCCTAATGCCAAAGATCAGCTCATCATGAACTTAGCGCGTATGGTTCGCCGTCTTTCGCTCACCATGAAAAACCTCGCTTTACTGGATGTTTATGGCCGTGTGCGCGCCTTGTTTGAAGGCATGCTGACCGAAGCTGACGGGCAAGAAATGATTTCCGAGCCGCTCACCCAGCAAGCGATTGCTGATCGCGTAGGCTCTTCACGTGAAATGATTGCGCGTATTCTGAAAGAACTGGTTTTCGGTGGTTATATCCGCTTAGAAAACAAGCGCATCATCTTGTTGCAAAAACTACCTGAGCGCTTCTAATCTGCTCCTAGTAATGCCCTAGAAAAATCTGGCAGACACTCGTCTGCCAGACTCCCCTTCCTAAGTATTAAAATCCCTCTTTGACAACGCAATTTTCCGCCACAAAACCGTAATAATCGTCAATTTTCTTCCAAATCCCTTCAAAATTAAGATCTAAGCGACCGCCTAATTATTGACAAGGCCTATTTCTGTCTATTTAATGACTGACCAGTTAGTTATTAAACAGAGAGCATCATGTCCGATATCGCTGGCCCACGCCAAAGGCGCAAAGAAGCACGCCCCGGTGAAATCATTGAAGCCGCGCTGATTTTATTCCACCAAAAAGGCTATGCGGCAACCAAGCTCGATGATATTGCCCGTGCAGCAGGCGTCACTAAGGGCACGCTGTATCTCTACTTCCCTAGCAAGGAGGCGCTGTTTAAGGCGGCAATCAGCGAAACAATCCACCCCAATCTGGATAGAATCGAAGAGCTGGCACTTAAAAGCACTGAATCGGCAACAATTCGCTTACGCACCGCCATTCACAGCTGGGCTACTGCACTGAATGAATGTAAGGGCAGCATCTCCAAACTGATGATTTCTGAAGCAGGCAATTTCCCCGAGCTCACCGATTTTTATATAGAAACCGTCATCAAGCGCTCGCGCGCACTACTGATGCTGCTGATTAAAGCAGGTGTAGATAGCGGTGAGTTTCGCCAAACTGACCCAGACATGCTAGCCAGAATACTATTCTCCCCTATTTTGCTGACCAGCATCTGGCGGCATACCTATGCAAGCCAAGATCCTATTACTTACGATCTAAACCAACTGGCTCAATTTCATCTCGATATCGTTTTGCATGGCATTGCCATCGCCCCGGAGCACACGCTATGAGCACCCAATCTGCCTCACCTGCACGCAGCATTCTTGCGATTATGTTACTGATTGTACTTGGCTTTCTAGGCTATCGCTGGTGGTGGGGCAATCACCATATCAGCAGTGATAATGCGCAATTTGAAGGCCATATTGTACCGATTGCGGCCCGTGTGAGCGGCTATGTCAAAGCCGTACCGGTCAATGACAATCAGCAGGTCGCACAAAAATCTTTATTAATTGAACTTGACCCTCGCGATTATCAAGTCAAAGTAGCGCAAGCAGATGCAGACTATCGTCAGGCCTTATCTGCAGCTGGCCACGACAAACAACCCGGCGAAGCCCTTGCCCGCATTGGTGCAGCAAGTGCCAACGCAGCAGCAGCCACAGCACAATCTCACACGGCTGAAGCACAAATTACCGAAGCACGCGCCAATGCAGCCAAAGCACGTAAGGATTTAGCCCGCAGCAAAGAGCTTGCCGCACAAAAAATGCTCAGCCAAGCGGCATTAGATAGTGCAGATACCTTGGTTAAAGCTGCTGATGCCCGTGTTAGCGCGCTTGAATCAGCACTACGCACTTCCAAAGAAAGTGCGAATGCGGCCGATCAGCAAGTGGTTGTTTCATCAGCAGGGCTTAAATCGGCGCAGGCTAAAGCGCTGGCAGCGGAAGCCACCTTACAATTTGCACGTAATCAGCTCATTGATACACAAGTTTATGCACCCGCTACTGGGGTCATCAGCAAAAAAGCAGTAGAGCCGGGCCAAATGATTCAGGCGGGTCAAACATTAATGTATTTGGTTCCCACCGATAAAATCTGGGTCATTGCCAATTTAAAAGAAACAGAATTAAAACAAATTAAATTAGGCCAAAGCGCCGAAATTGAAGTCGATGCTTTTCCTGATTTAAAGCTCAAAGGCAAAGTAGATTCATTTAGTCCTGCAACCGGTGCGCGTTTCACCCTGCTGCCTGCTGATAATTCAACCGGTAATTTCACTAAAGTAGTGCAACGTGTGCCAGTCAAAATCGTTTTAGATGAATTACCCAAAGGCAATCAATTACGCCCAGGTTTATCAGTTAATGTCGTGATCAATACGCCTTAATTTACAGGCCACGCTGATCACAGCGGGATTCCCCTCCCCTAAAAAAGCACAAGCAAGAGGCGATATGAAAGCCATTTTACCGGGTTTATCCCGTTCTGATACGCAAGAAAACGTTTATGCAAACCGCTATATTATTGCAATAACCGTGACATTAGCCTGTGTGTTAGAGCTGCTGGACACCAGCATTGTGAACGTTGCCGTGCCACATATGATGGGCACACTTGGCGCAACGCTCGATGAAATTACCTGGGTATCGATTGGCTATGTGGTTGCCAATGTGATTGTTTTGCCTATTTCTGGCTTTTTATCGCAATTATTTGGGCGTAGAAATTACTTTATTTTATCGCTTGCCCTGTTTATTTTTTCATCCTTTGCCTGCGGCAATGCGACCACCTTGGGTGGCTTAGTTTTCTGGCGTATTGTGCAGGGCTTAGGCGGCGGCGGGCTGATTGCCACGGCGCAATCCACTTTATTTGAAACATTTCCTAGCAAGGAAATGGGTACCGCCATGGCTATTTTTGGCATGGGGATTATGACCGGCCCAATGCTAGGGCCTACATTAGGTGGCTGGCTAACCGATCAATATTCATGGCCTTGGATTTTCTATATTAATTTACCCTTGGGCGGGATTGCACTGCTTTTAACGCTGATTTACATGCCTGATTCAAAACATCAGCAAGCGATTAAAAAAATTGATTATTTAGGGCTTATTTTAATGGCCACAGGCATCGCTGCATTGCAATTAATGCTGGAACGTGGCGAGCGGCTAGAATGGTTTCACTCTTATGAAATTATCGCTTATGCCCTGCTTAGTTTTTTTTCACTAAGCATATTTATTACTCGCCAATTAGAAATTAAATACCCGATTGTCGATTTAGCCATTTGCCGAGATTCACAGTTTTCTGCCGGGCTAGTGATGACTTTTTTACTAGGTGCATCGCTATTTTCTACGGTATTTATTTTCCCTGTCTATGTGCAAAGTTTAATGGGCTATACCGCATGGCAAACGGGTTTAATGATTTTACCTTCAGCAGTAGCATCGGGCATGATGATGCCGATATCGGCTAAATTAGTCGCCCGTGGTGTTTCTGCCCGTGCACTCATTGCCGCAGGGGCGCTGCTCTTTATGTATGGCATGTGGCAGCATTATCACTTTACGACCGACTCGGGAATGAGTGATTTTCTTTGGCCGATGATTATTCGCGGCATGGGCTTAGGGATGATTTTTATGCCATTAAATACATTAACCATGGCAAATATCCTGCCACAGCAAATTCCAAATGCGGCGGGTTTATATAATTTAACCCGCCAATTAGGTGGCAGCGTAGGCATTGCAGTATCGGCGACTTTATTAGCGCAATTAGGAGATACTAAACGTGCTGCACTCAATGAGCATGTAATTACCAATAGCGCCCAAACCATAGAGCGCCTTGCTGGCTTAAAAAGCAAATTAATCATGATGGGCACACCAGAAACACTGGCCCCACTAAAAGCACAGGCCCTACTTGCCCAGCAAATTGCCAAACAAGCACAAATGCTTTCTTTTGCGCATTTATTTATGTTATTTGGCCTTGCCATGCTTTGCGTAACGCCGCTTCTTTTTGTCATGAAAAACCAGCAAATGAGCGCAGGCAGTGATTTATCGCATTAATTGCGCGCACAAAAAAGGCTGATCAAAAATCAACCTTTTTTATTCAAATACGCATTACAACGATTGTAACTTCTCTTCTGACAAAGCCAGCTCATCATTGCGGTTCACACCAATCCCGCGCGTGATTACATTCTGGGCAATGCCTTGCGCCTCTTCCAGCGAGTGCATTACAAATGTGCCGCACTGATATTCGTTCAGCTCAGGAATTTCGCTTTGCTCTTTTACTTTTAAGACGTCTTCCATCGCCAGCTTCCAGGCAGCGGCCACTCTTGCCTCGCTAGGTGCGCCGCACAGACTCATATAAAAACCAGTACGACAGCCCATCGGCGAGATGTCAATAATCTCTACCCCATCCCCATTTAAATGGTCACGCATAAAACCGGCAAACAAATGCTCTAGCGTATGAATGCCACGCTCAGAAAGGATCTCTTGATTAGGCACGCTAAAACGTAAATCAAAAACGGTAATGGTATCTTTGCTAGGCGTCAGCATAGTTTTAGCAACGCGCACAGCAGGGGCCTGCATACGGGTGTGATCAACGGTAAAGCTATCTAATAAAGGCATATCTTTCTCTCTGATGTTTTTAGCGGCCTATCCCTAAATCTCATACCGATTCAAGGTGTATCGGCAAGATGGTATCACGCAGTAAATAACTCGGGATAATACTTAGCAAGCTTGAAAAAAATCTCGGCCCAATGAAAAAATGCCACTGAGCCACGCCCCCAAGCACTACCCTTCGCGCAGGCAAGGCATCAAGGTATAATTCGCTCTTTTTGCTGAAAGCATCAAATGACTAGCGATCTGGATCAAGCACTTGCCCTTCTCAAAGCGGGAGAGCTGGTCGGTATTCCCACTGAAACGGTTTACGGTTTGGCCGCTGATGCCGCCCAGCCTCTGGCGGTAGCAAAAATATTTGCCGCTAAAGGCCGCCCCAACGATCACCCCGTGATTGTGCATATTGCAGGCAAAGCACAGCTGAACGACTGGGCGATGGATATTCCCGAAGACGCTTGGAAACTAGCAGATGCTTTTTGGCCCGGCCCGCTCACGCTGATTCTTAAAAAACAGCCGCATGTTTCTTATGCTGTCACTGGCGGGCAAGAAAGCGTGGGCTTACGCGCGCCCAATCACCCAATCACGCATGAATTATTACAGCGCTTTGGCGGCGGCATTGCTGCCCCTTCCGCAAATCAGTTCGGTCATGTCAGCCCCACCACGGCCCAGCATGTGCGAGATGAATTCAGCACAGAAAGCGTGTCGCTTATTCTGGATGGCGGTGCTTGCGATGTGGGCGTTGAATCAACGATTATCAGCCTGATCGGCCCACGCCCTGTCTTACTTCGCCCCGGCGGCGTAGCGCGGACAGCGATTGAAACCGTGCTTGGACACACCATTGAACACCTACAAAACGCCAGCAGCGCCAAAATTCGTGCATCCGGCTTATTGGATTCCCACTATGCGCCGCGCACCACCTTATTAACCGGCAACCAAGAACAAATGGCCGCCGCAGCCGTGGCCAGAGCAGGGCAAAAGCTCGCTATTTTGCATACTCAAGCGCCTTTACCCCAAGATGATGCGGCGATTCATATTCTGATGCCTGCTCATGCCGATGAATACGCACAAATGATTTATGCCACGCTGCGCGATTTAGACACGCAGGGCCTAGATGCTATTTTGCTGGTGCTGCCACCTGACGAACCTGCATGGCTGGCGGTGCATGACCGTCTTGGCCGTGCCGCGCATCAAAAAATGGGATAAGAATAAGCGCCCTTCAGCCCGCTTAAATAGTCAACCCTTCTACAACATCCCCATCACCCAGTGCTGGGGATTTTTTTTGCTTACTTGATTTTGTGCAATACCACTTTGCAAATTTTCATAATCATTTCGCATCAAAAGAACAGCAAAGTTAGCCTTATTTTTGTTTAAAACATCTCGAAAAAACAAAAAATACCAAATGAATAAATAAAATTTATATCAATAAAATCATTCATCTAAGTTAAAAAACACTCAACACAAACCAAACTTCTGCCACGATACTTACCCAAAACCATCTTAAAAATAACAGTTTGCTTATATAGCACAAATAGATTGCCCCCTCTCAGCAATACCACTAATATTACCTTACATAAATAAAACACCCTAAGTGAAAACCTCATGAGCAAAGGATTTACACTCATTGAAATGATGGTGGTGGTTGCCATTATCGGCATCCTTGCTGCCATCGCTTTGCCCAGCTATCAAGATAGCGTGCGCAAAAGCCGCCGCAGTGATGCGGTGGTAATGATGTCTAAAATTCAGCAGGCTGAGGAAAAGTGGCGGGCAAATAATACGGGCTACACCGATGATCTGAGCGCCACAGGGCTTAAGCTCAGTGCCAGCAACAAGGTCGTCACCAGCGACAGTGGCTTTTATGAAATTAAAGTGAGCAATACTTCAGGTGCTGCTTATGTCATTACAGCCACCGCAATCAAATCACAGAGCAACGACAAAGACTGCGCCACATTAACGATGAGCGTAAGCAATGGCAACACCACCAACACCCCAACCCAATGCTGGCAAAAATAACCGCCACTCTCTGATAACGCTTTATTTATTAAATTAGCTGAAGGCTTGTTTATCATGCTCCGCGCACTATTCGCTTTAGGCACTGCCTTTTTATCCGCCTTAACCTTTGCATCTGCTGTGTATATACAAAAAGACGCCAATGGCAGAGTGACCTTTGGCGACGCCGTATCAATGCCTTCCAACGCTAAGCTGCATATGGTTAAACCTGCCACGGCGGCCAATACTCAAGCATCTGCGCCTAACCCCGCCCCCAATGAAGCGCTCACCGTATTAAACAATATGGAACAGCGCAATTTAAAAAATATCACGGAATCCCGTGAAAAAATAGCCAGGCTTTATAAACAGGCCGCAGAAGAAAAAAGCCCCAATATCCGTGCCAATTTATTAAGTCAGATTCAGGCAGAAACTCAAGCCACTGAAATTTATAACGCTAATTTAAATCAAATCAAAAAAAACAAAGAAGCACTCAAATCTCCTTCTTAATTAAAAGTACGTTTGTTTATTAAATACAAACCACTTCTGCATAGCCAGGTAATCCCTGCCTCTGCTATTACGCCTTGGAATATGATGAAAAAGAACGGTTTTACCCTGATAGAAATGATGATTGTTGTCGCGATTATTGCTATTTTGGCCTCAATTGCTATTCCCAGTTACCAGCAATATATCCGTCAGGCTGCGGCTAAATCTGCAGCAGGTGATTTGGTTTCGCTTTCTCTTTTTTTCGAGCAACAACTGCAGCGCCGGTTAACCTACACCTTTGCAACAGACAGCCCCACAGAAACCACTGCCACAACAAAAGCGCTTGTGACGGGCTGGACGCCTTCCCGACCCGATTTTACCTATCAAGCAACTTGGACAAATAACGCTTACACCCTCACTGCCATCAGCACAAAATTTACCTGCACACTCACGCTTAATTCTGCCAATGACCGTAACGCAACAGGAGCCGGCTGTGGATTCACAACCTGGTAAGCAAGCAGGCTTTAGCCTGATTGAGCTGATGGTCACGATGGTGATTTTTATTATGCTGACCCTTGCCGCTGTTTCGCTCGGGTCTTCCTGGCTGGTTTCCAGTGATTTGCAAAAATCGGAAAGCGTTTTAAAAATGGCGCACTCCAAAGCCAAAGCGCTGGCCATCAGAAACGCCAACGGCACGGCAGCAGGCTTACAAATCACCGGGCAAAAAGTCTTTATCTGCGCTGGCAATGTGGGGGGTGGCAACTGCACTGCCAACACCGCCACCTGGTCAGCCTCTTTTGCAAAAAACACCGAGATCAGCATTAGCGACAGCGAAAGCAACGACATCACCACCATCCAGCTCGATAGAACAGGTCTTGCCGTAAGAGCCCTGAATTACACCATTACAAAAAAAGGCGATCACGTAAATGGCAAGCTTGTATAAACAACAAGGCGACGCAATGGTTGAGGCGCTGGTTTCGATTGTGCTACTCAGCTTTATTATGATTGGGCTGACATTTTTAGTGGCCAAAACCGCCGTGGCACAAAAATACACCTCAGCACAAAACATGGCTCTGTTTGCCCTGCGCTCAGCCGCGCAAACTCAGGGCTTGAGCGCTTTATGCGCCGCGACAAACCCATCTCTTACCGTTGCAGATCAGAGCGTGGCACTCACCGCCCAGTGCCAGCGCAGCGCCTTTACAGCGACGGTAGCAGGCCAAACCATTGATGTAGCAGCAGCCCCCAATTCGCCGATTACAGGCTCTAGCTTAACCACCAAACAAGATTCAGCGAATGCAGCACTGATTGGGGGCGATGGTGTTATATCGCTCAATTAAATCGCAAAGTGGTGTTTCTTTAATCAGCATGATGGTGGGCATCACCATCTCGCTGATCACCGCCGTGGCTATGCTCACCCTGTTTCGCCACTCCATCAAAATATCCACCGATACCACACAAATCAGTAAGCAAGACACCGAAAGAAGCAGCGCAATGACCATCGCGCCCATTCTGCTGCAAGACGCCGGCTTTGGTATTACGGATGCCAGCGTAAGCACCAATATCATTGCGCTTAAAGGCGCGGCTTTCTCTGCGGCCAATAAGCTAAGCGGCACGGCTGCAGCCAGTGGCGAAGCGGCCAATACCCTAGTCTGGCTGCGTAATCTTGGCACTAATTTTGAATGCTCGGCTCTTTTTGCTGCGCCTGATAAAGGCCTAATGCTGCTCGGCCCCATTAACTGCAGCGCCCTTAGCGAATGGTCTACTGCCAGCTGGGCCCCCGCTAAACCACTCGCAAGCATTGGTACTTTTAATTTTGTACTGAGTAATACAGCGGGCACATGCAGCCAGTTTGGCTATGCCAGCCCAGGCAAAGCCACCGTTACCATCCAATCAAACAATGCAACCGGGCAGGCCATTCGCTCGCAAAGCTGCTTATCCAACCTAGTGATTTCCCCATGAAAAAACAGCAAACAGGCATGGCCACCGTCCTGATCCTCATTTTTGTGGGTATGGCCCTTGGCGCAACTGTTTTAGGCTCTAATTATTATGTAAAAAGCATGCAAGAGCAGCAAAACACCTCGCTAGCCGCCACTCAGGCACAGATGCGGGCCTGGCAGGGGCTGGATATTGCTCAGTCTGTTTTTCAAAGAATGACGGCAGCTCAGTTGCAAACACTGGCAACGGCAGTTGCAAGCGTACCGCAAAATATGACTTTAAACGGGGTGAACGACATTACACTGCAGCTGACGGGCGCAACCGCCGCTGCAGGGGCTAATCCTGCTCAGTTCACCCTTGTAGTCACGGGCATGGCGGGCACTGGCACAAGCCTTGCATCCAGCTCAAGGCTTAGCGCAAATATCGCAGTGACGCCTGCCACGCTACCATCGCGCCCCTCTCGCGGGGTGGTGATGTTTAATAGTGATTTAAAGCTGGGTGGTGCCATCAAATTGTTTGAAGGCGACATCCATAATATGGAAATCCGCGTCAACGGCAATGTAGAAACCGGCGGTAATTCAATCACAGGCGTTGGCATTATCCGCTCTACCGGCAATATTACAATCACCTCTGGCAGCAGCTTTGGCTTGCTGCACGCCAATGGCAATATCACACTCACGGGCAGCACCAGCTCCAAAGCCCTGCTCTCCCGCGGCAATATTTTCTTAAAAAATAACGGGATCATTTCCCATGTCACCACCAATGGCAATATCGAAATCGACAACTCAACAGAAGTACTTGACCTGTTGGCAGGTGGCGCGCTGAATATCACCAATGGGGGGGCAAAGCTAGAAACAGGCTACCAAACAGCATATAGCTTTAATCCTATAGTCGATCACTTTGAAATCACCACCTTGCCCCAGTTTGACGTGGCCGCAGGCTATACAGGGGCAACGGGCAAACCAAAATTTGACAAAGTAAAGCTAGGTGTAAGCAAACCCGGCGATTGGTTTAATACCCGCATGATCAGCGTTGTGCCTGATTTGATCGTTAATGTTCCCGTTGTTACGCTCACTCCTGACGATAGCTTTGATGCCTATGCCTATAAAGAACTGGCTAATTACGCTTTTTATGCCGATAGCGATGGCCGCATGAAAGTGAAAGTCAAACGAATAACGGGCGTTGCCGAAGGCGATTACTTTATTGGGTCTTATGCCAATAACAAAAAAGACTATCTTTGCACGGCGGTATCAGGCGCGGTATCTGCCCCGCAATGCACAAGCCCTGCTGTTGCTTCAAGCAAAACAATTTGTGAGGGCTTTTCAAGCTCTAATTCTTGCTTTTCATATGATGGCGCAAAAAAACTATGGACCATCAATGGCAAAGGCATTGCCCCCGGAGTTGCTTGGTTTGAAGGCCATTTAGCAGTACAAAATGGCACTTATTACAATAGCTTTATCGCCACTTTAGATCTTAAAACCACAGCATCGGCCACCATTTATGCGCCTAACTATGCAGGCTATTCAGGAAAAGTTGGCTCGACTACTTATTCACCATTTGGTTATTGCAATCAAACAAGCTATGGATTAACTCCATCGCAGTTTTGTGCTTCTGCCACAGAGTGGAATAGTGATATTGATGGTGGTATTGGCAATTTTGCAACGATGGCTGGCAGCACATTGAATAATACTTACCAAGGCGGCGATATTAGTTTTGCCAATAGCTCTGATATTTACGGCAGTGTTTGGGCGGGGAATTTATACGGCAATACGGGCGATACTAAAATTCACGGCTATATTACCGCCTTGGCTTTAGGCAGCAAAACCAGTAACACTATTCAAAATAGTACAAATATTATTCTGACCAATTTGCCTGCCAGTTTTAAAGCAGATCAAACTCTATCTACGCCAGGTGGGGGCGGTGCGGGCAACGCCGCCAGCACGGTGGTCCGCCGGGTTAGATATTTATAAGCCTCGGCCCCACAAATCAGATTTGTGGGGCTGATTTACATTGATGACAAGCAAAGCCTTTGATCTGATCCAACAACGTTTTTGCTGTTTTAAGAGTAGAATCCGCTCCCTTTATTAAACACCCCCCGCCTGCCACAAGCACCCTCATCGCAATAAACGCCTTTAACTGATACGCCCGATGCTATACCTCTACAACAGCCGCACAAAAAATTCATTTATGCGTAAACAATATGCTTTTAATTTAATTGAACTGATGGTTACCCTGATTGTGCTGGGTATTGTGCTTAGCATTGCCATTCCCGGCTTTACAGGGATGTTGCAGCGCTATCGCCTGCAAAGTGCCGTTTTAGAAGCGCAAAATGATTGGTTATTTGCCCGCAGCACGGCAGTTAAATTTGGTGGAGCACGCAGCCCCGCTGTTTTTTATGTGGCAAAGCGCCAAAACAATCAGAATTGGTCATTACAAATTTGTACCATCACGCCCTGTAGCGAAGGTAGCACTTTGCTACGCCAGCAGACATCAGAAGAACATAAAGGCGTTGAATTACACTCTTTGAGCGACGCCTTAAAAGAAAATAAATTCCATAATTTCAATGGCCTGCCTAATTTTACCCAGCAGCAATTTATTAACTTTCAATCTGGGCAATACCAGCTGCAATTACAAATTACCGCCACAGGCTTATCCACCCTATGCCGGCCCCAGGGTAGTATCTCCTTCGGAGGGTATGCAGAATGCGTTTGAAGCTTTATTCACAACGTGGCTTATCTTTAATTGAAATGATGCTTGCTACCGCAATGGGGCTGCTACTGCTGGTGGGAATATCGAGCTTATCGCTGACTAATTTATTTACCAGCACCGATACCCAGCGCAATATTATTTTGCAGCAGGATACACAAGCCATGCTGTCTTTAATTAGCCGTGATCTTCGCCGCGCAGGCTATCACCCTGATGCTAATGAAATACCCAATATGCGTAAAATATGGCTCAATAATACGGCGAGCCAGAGCTGTATTTTATTTAATTACCATAATCCAGATTTCCCTAAGCAAGACACTCATGGCTTTCAGTTCAGCCAAGCCAAAGATGGCAAAGGCTTGGTTAAAATGCTGACATCCAGTGACGC
Source organism: Iodobacter arcticus (assembly GCF_042664895.1). Classification (NCBI taxonomy): domain Bacteria; kingdom Pseudomonadati; phylum Pseudomonadota; class Betaproteobacteria; order Neisseriales; family Chitinibacteraceae; genus Iodobacter; species Iodobacter arcticus. Next base: position 113,850 of record NZ_JBHTBQ010000009.1, on the reverse strand, counting down.
CAGCAGCTGTAACAACGGGGAGTGGCAGGCATTAAACAGCGAGCGTAATATACTGATTACACAATTCAAAATTACACCTCACAGCACTTTTGAAAAACAAGGCAGCGAGATTAAAGAAGTAATCAGCAATTTAGATATTGATTTAGAAGCCACGGATAATGCAGGAAAATTCAAAGTGCATTTAAATCAGAATGTACAATTACGTAACCGCCCTTTTCTACAAGAATAAGCATCATGATGAACATCCTATTTCATCAAAAAGGCGTTGCCGCACTCACGGTGACCCTGGTACTCACTTTAATTGCCACGGTTTTTGTTTTATCTACCAATAAAAATAGCTATGTTTTTCAAAAAACATCAGTCAATCATTACCAGCAAGTGCAGGCTTTTGAAGCGGCAGAAGCGGGAGCACAAGCGACCTTATTGCAAATGCGCCGGGATATTGAAGCTATTAATTTAAATGCCAATCACGACGGTATTATTTTAAAAAAAGTAACATCATCAATCCCACCTGCACCCGGCACAAATAACTGTGGCTGGGATAGCGTAGCGGTGAATAGTGATTCCTATGATTACTCTGAACAATTCAAAAAAAATAATTATATTTTTTCAAAAAAAACCGGCAGTCTCTTTCAAAAAATAGGCACTCAGGAAATCAATGCTGACAATACCGCATGGCGCAGCAGTGTTGATTTAAAAACCGGCATGGTAAGCAGTGAGGGGTGCGCCGATGAAAGCAGCGAGCAAGCGCCTTTTTGCGCCAACACCGGCAGCGATCAAACGGCCGCAGTGGTTAGGCGTGGCTTTGATATTCCGCGTAAAGCCGAATTTAATCCTAAAAAAATTGCCCTCACCATCAAGGGGCATGTAGATATGAGCGGCAGTATGTCGCTCGACCCTCATTCTGGTCAGCCCAAGCCACTATGCAATGTATCAACAGGCGGTGATTTTACCTATTGGGGGGCACCACTCACTCCAGATAGCAGCAATAACGCCCCATTGGCCAATTTATCCAATACCCAACTTTTTGCCGCCGTCTTTGGTATGAGTCCAAGCGATTTTAAAAAACAGGCCACACAAATCAATCCAGAAAATGGCAGCAATACCGTAAGCAGCTGCCCCGCTGCCACTGGCCTGATCTGGATTAACGGCGATTTCACACCACCTAAAGACTGCATTATCGGTAGCAGCTACCCCAGCCTTTCCCCCGCCATTGTGGTAGTGGGCGGCTTTGGTAGCACAGCGCTTACCGCCGGTGGCGCAGGCGGCAATATGGTATCTAACAGCAGCACCATTAGCGGCATGCTCTTTACCAACCACTTTAACGGCATTATTCAAGTCTTGGGTGCAATGGCCGTAAATGGCGATCTTGAAGGCGTAACGGGTGCTGTGTTTGATAAAACACCGGGCGACTGCATGTATGGCGCTTGCGCGCACAGACCCGGCTCTGGCTCGGAAGGCTCGATCAATATTGCTTATGATGAGCGGATGTTTATCGGAGCCAACGCAGGCGGCAATCTTAGCGGCAATAAGCTGGGCAGCTGGCATGATTTCTGTAAGGATGGCAAATGCTAAGCCCTAAGCAAAACGGTTTCTCTATGGTAGAAGTACTCATCACCGTATTAATCATCGGCGTGGCCGCTCTTGCCCTGAATGCCTTACAAAGCAATGCCCTAAAAAATAATAGCATCGCTCAAAACCGCAATGAAGCGCTGTTTTTGGCGCAAGACAAGCTTGAGAAACTGCGCCAAAGTAATCTATGCCCACGCAGCAGTTCTGTATCCGGTGGAATAAGCGTGAATAGCAGCAAGGGCTCAGAAAATGCCGAGCTAGAAAATATCCAGAGACAAACAGCCAGCTACCGCCGCATTACCCTCATCAAAGACATCAGCCTGCCTGCCCCCATTGCGCCCGATTTTGGCTGCCCGCCCATCGCCAAAAACCCGCCCACCGCAGCCACCTTGCCCGATCCGCAAAAACTCTACCAAGTAGAACGCAGTGTACAAGTTGTCCTGGACTGGCAAGACAGCTACGGTGAAACGCAATACATCACCCTCAGCAGTCAGATTAACTGGTCGTCCCTTAGCGATTTACCCAGCCCACCCAGCGACGCTTGCGCCTATGCGTGGGTGGCAAAAAAAGATTTGCTCTGGGGGGCATGGGCAAAGTTTGGCAATAGCCTGTATCAGTGCACACTAGAGAGCGGCTGCCCCGGCAGCGATATCACACCGGATATGGCGGCTGGGCAGTGGAAAAAGATTGGGGTGTGTTAGGGAAATATTTGCAGGGCAGGCATGTCGCCCATGCTTAACTTGACTCATATAGGGTGGCGTACTGCGCATTACTTACTAATAAACCGTAAGCAATGCTTCGAGTACGCCCTACGGTTTGGTTTTCTCCGTGAAATTCCGTGTTCTCTGTGGCCTCCGTGGTTCAAGATTTGGGTTTCCCTTGGATAACAGCCCTACACCCCAACCTCCTCCAAAATCAGCGGCAACATGGCTAAATCCACGCCATGATAAAGATCCCCGCCAACCACTTTTACGTTTGGCCCCACCTCGCATGCACCCATGCAAGGCAGGCGAATTATCCTTACATCGGCGTGCATTTTTGTCACCATTTCCAGGGCTTGCGCCAGCGCTTCGCTGCCTCTGGCGGCACAAGATGGCTGGCCACTTAGGCGCCGATTTACACAGATGGCAATTGTTTTCATTTTTCACCACATATCTACACATTTTGGGATTAATATACGCGCCTTTCCGGCTTTGCCGTCCTTTGTAGTAATTGTTAGTTTGCAAGGATTTTGCCATGCGTTTTTACTTCCCTATCATCATCATCGATGAAGATTTCCGCACCGAGAACACCAGTGGTTCCGGTATTCGTGAATTAGCGGCGGCCATTGAGGCCGAGGGCAGAGACGTAGTTGGTTATACCAGCTACGGCGATTTAACCTCATTTGCGCAGCAGCAAAGCCGTGCCTCCGGCTTTATTTTATCGATAGACGATGAAGAATTTGGTGGCGGCTCCCCCGAAGAAACCCACGAAGCACTGACGAGCTTGCGCAGCTTTGTGGCCGAAATTCGCCGCCGCAATCCAGACATCCCCATTTATATCTATGGTGAGACCCGCACTTCGCGCCACATTCCTAATGATGTGTTGCGCGAATTACACGGTTTTATTCATATGCACGAAGACACACCTGAATTTGTCGCCCGCCATATTATCCGCGAAGCAAAAAGCTATCTGGATACCTTGGCTCCGCCGTTTTTCCGCGCGCTAACCAATTACGCCCAGGATGGCTCTTATAGCTGGCACTGCCCGGGGCACTCGGGTGGCGTGGCGTTTTTGAAATCGCCGGTTGGGCAAATGTTTCACCAATTCTTTGGCGAAAACATGCTGCGTGCCGACGTTTGTAATGCGGTAGAAGAACTCGGCCAGTTGCTGGATCATACCGGCCCGATTGCCGCTTCCGAGCGCAATGCGGCCCGTATTTTTAATGCCGACCACTTGTTCTTTGTAACCAACGGCACTTCCACTTCCAACAAAATTGTTTGGCACTCGACTGTTGCGCCGGGTGATGTGGTGGTGGTGGATCGTAACTGCCATAAATCGATTCTGCACTCCATCATGATGATGGGCGCGGTACCGGTGTTCCTCATGCCAACACGCAATCACTACGGCATTATCGGCCCGATTCCAAAAAGCGAATTTGAGCCAGAAAACATCCGCAAAAAGATGATGGATAACCCATTTGCGCGTGAAAAACTACTGGCCGATCCTAATTTCAAGCCGCGTATTCTGACCATTACCCAGTCTACTTACGACGGCATTATGTATAACGTCGAAGAAATCAAAGGCATGCTCGATGGCGAAATAGACAGCTTGCACTTCGATGAAGCTTGGCTGCCACACGCCGCTTTCCACGAGTTTTATGGTGATTACCACGCCATTGGCGAAGATCGCCCACGCTGCAAAGAATCGATGGTGTTCTCTACCCAATCCACGCATAAGCTGCTGGCAGGTTTAAGCCAAGCTTCGCAGATTCTGATTCAAGACCCAGAAAACCGTAAGCTAGATCGTGATTTATTCAACGAAGCTTACTTAATGCACACCTCCACCAGCCCGCAATACTCCATCATTGCCTCTTGCGATGTGGCAGCGGCCATGATGGAAGCGCCGGGTGGCACGGCTTTGGTTGAAGAATCCTTGGTTGAGGCGCTAGATTTCCGCCGTGCCATGCGCAAAGTGAACGAAGAATACGGTGATGAATGGTGGTTTACCGTCTGGGGACCGGATGATCTGACCGACGAAGGCTTGGATCACCGTGATGCTTGGATGCTGAAATCTGGCGACAACTGGCACGGCTTTGGCGATATTGCCGACGGCTTTAATATGCTCGACCCGATCAAAGCTACCATTCTGACCCCTGGCTTGGATTTAGACGGCAAGTTCTCTGACGAAGGGATTCCAGCCAGCATTATCACCAAATACTTGGCTGAGCACGGTGTGGTGATCGAGAAGTGCGGCCTGTATTCCTTCTTTATTATGTTCACCATCGGCATTACCAAGGGCCGCTGGAATACTCTCGTGGCCGCCTTACAGCAATTCAAAGACGATTACGATAAAAATGCCCCGCTATGGCGCATTCTGCCGAAATTTATTGCCCAGTATCCGCAATATGAGCGTATTGGCCTTAAAGAACTTTGTCAGCAAATCCATGGTATTTATCGCTCCCACGACGTGGCACGCCTGACCACTGATATGTACTTATCCAATATGGAACCGGCCATGAAGCCCGCCAAGGCTTTCGCCAAAATGGCGCACCGCGAGATTGACCGCGTAGCCATCGACGAGCTAGAAGGCCGCATTACGGCCGTGATGCTGACTCCATACCCGCCAGGCATTCCGCTTTTGATTCCAGGTGAAGTATTCAACAAGACCATCGTTGATTACCTCCGCTTTGCCCGAGATTTCAACAAACGCTTCCCCGGCTTTGAAACCTATATTCACGGCTTGGTGGCAGACAAGAGTAACGGCGAAACCCGCTACTTTATGGATTGTGTAAGGCCGTAGTTTTTGTAAGGTGCGGAACACTACATTGTTTCGCACCGCTCTTTTCATCTGAGCATGTTGGGTTACGCCGATTTATTCGCCAAAACCTGCGAATAAACCGTCTAACCCAAGCTACACCCCCGTTACCTATTACCTAGCAACCATCGCAATCAAAGGCTACAAACAAGGAAAGCAGTTTCCTTTCTAATCCCTGAGACTGGGATATTGTGATGCGTTTTCAGCCCTCTGAATTACAAACACTCCTCTATTTTCTTGCCAGCAGCTTTGTTCTGGGCTGTCTACTCTATTACCGCGTGCGTACCAGCCGCCATCGCTTATTTAATAGCATCTTACTACTGGCATTTGGCTGCCTTGGCCTTTACTCCAGTGTATTACTAGAAAGTTATCAGCTCTTCAATGCCGCCAAAGCCGTGCATGAAACCTTTATGGTGGTGCTTGGTTTTGCCATCATCCGTTATTGGGGCATGCTGCTCTTTCAACTACTTGCCCCCTTAGTCAGACTAAAGCCCCCCCGTATCCTCGAAGACTTACTTGAAGCCATTGCCATGATCGGCTGGGTATTTTATCGCCTGCATTTAGCAGGGCTGCAATTGGGGCAGCTGGTCACCACTTCTGCGGTGATCACCGCCGTACTGGCCTTTGCCATGCAAGATACGCTGGGCAATATTCTGGCGGGGCTGGCACTGCATTTAGATAATTCGATTGAGCAAGGCGACTGGATTAAATTAGGCGATCTTACCGGCCGGGTGGTCGATTTATCATGGCGAGCCACCCGCGTTGAAACGCGCAACGGCGAAACGGTAATGATTCCCAACGGCATGCTGATGAAAGGCCAGTTTCAGCTACTCGGTAAGCGCGTTGACAAACCGCTGGCTTGGCGGCGCTGGGTTTGGTTTGAGGTAGGGCTAGACACCCTGCCCACACAAGTGATGCAGCTAATAGAAAACGCCATCCGCGAAGCCGCTCCGCCCAATGTTGCCCAAGACCCTCCGCCCTCTTGCTTGCTGATGAATGTTGAAAAAGGCAATGCCCGCTACGCCGCGCGCTACTGGCTTACCGATATCTTGAACGACGACCCTACCGATTCACAAATCCGCACCCTGATCGATGCTGTGCTACGCCGCAACAGCCTGCGCTTGGCTGCGCCGCAATATAAAGTGTTCGTCACACAGGAAAACGAGCGCTACTTTGAAGGCCGTCACAAGCAGCACACTCAAGAGCGCCTTGCTGTTTTACAAAAATTGGAGCTACTCACCTCCTTAAAAGAAGAAGAGCTGCACACCCTCGCCGACAAGCTGCGCTTTACGCCCTATGTGGCAGGCGACGTGATGATTCGCCAAGGCGAAAAAGTAGAGTGGCTGTATATCATCATTAAGGGGGATGCCGAAGCATGGGTACAACCCACCCGGGGCGAGCGTAAATTACTCACCAAGCTGGGGCCGGGTAGCTTTTTTGGCGAAATGGGCTTGATGACGGGTGAAGCCATCCGGGCCACCGTGGTGGTGAGTAGCAATGTGGAGTGCTACCGAATTGATAAAGAATCCTTCCAGCAAATTCTCCTCTCCCGCCCCGAGCTAGCGGGCGTGTTCTCCGAAGTGCTAGTCAAACGCCAAGCCGAAGAGCAAATTTTATTAAACGACGACAACAGCATCATCCCGCCCGTTGCCCGCTCAGAAATCCTCGCCAAATTGCAGCATTTTATTGGGCTAAATCGCGGAGCGTAAGTACTCTCCCATCCCTTAGGGTGGGCGCGCCTTTGTGCCCGCGCGAACAGATCGACGTAACATTTCCTCACGCAAAGGTAAGATAAAACGTTTTGCCCTCCCAATATTACTTATGTAGACTTGAATCATACCTTTACAGTGTAGAAATAATCCGAGGCAAAGATGAAAAAAAAAAGCTTAATAATAGGCGGTGTTTTAAGCATTATTGCGGGGCTAGTCCATATTGCAATCATCTTTGGTGGCGCTCAATGGTATCGCTTCTTTGGCGCAGGCGAGAACATGGCCGCTATGGCTGAAGCGGGTTCATTAATGCCCGCTGCAATTACCACTGGCATTGCAGCAATCTTATTTATCTGGGGGCTATATGCTTTTTCGGGCGCGGGCCTCATTCGACGCTTCCCATTTATGCGTATTTGTCTGACTCTTATTTCACTGATTTATCTGGTACGTGGCCTTGCCTTCATCCCTGCCTACTTTATTGCGCCTGAGCAAATAAACTCCTTTGCAATTTGGAGCTCGCTCATTTGCCTAGGCTATGGATTATTTTATGCAATAGGCACAAAAACAGTGTGGCGGCTAATATAGCAAAACCGTCATCCCCGAGTGCTTTGATCGGGGATCCAGCAGCCCCGCTGAATTCCCGCCAAAGGCCCTCGGAAATGACGATACTTCGTAGCGGAAAACAAAGGCAAACCCAATCCTATGTTTTTCTCCGTGGCCCTCCGTGCACTCCTTTTCCTCCGTGGTTTAAGATTTGGGTTTTCTCGACCCTTGATCTCGCCCTGCCACGCCCCCATATCTAACGTAAGAACAAACCTTGGAGGTGTGCGGAATGCGTTTTGATAAACTGACCACAAAATTTCAGCAAGCCATAGGCGATGCGCAAAGCAGCGCGAATGCCAACGACAATCCTTATATTGAGCCCCAGCATGTTTTGGCCGCGCTACTGGCCGACGTGGATTCCGGCACTTCCGCCTTGCTAGCCCGTGCGGGGGTGAATGTTAATCCGCTCAAAACCGCCCTTGCTGCCGCCATTGAACGCCTACCTAAAGTGACTGGCGGCGATGGCGAAATGACTGTTTCTAAAGAGCTGAGTAACTTACTTAATCTAACGGACAAAGCCGCGCTAAAACGCAACGATCAATTTATTTCTAGCGATTTATTCTTGCTGGCTTTAACAGCAGATAAAGGCGAAACAGGCCGTTTGCTCAAAGAAAACGGCGCCAAGAAAGAAGCGGTCGCAGCAGCCATTGATGCCGTGCGTGGCGGGCAAAGTGTAGACAGCTCGGAAGCAGATCAACGCCGTGAAGCGCTAGATAAATATTGCATGGATCTGACTGAGCGCGCCAAGGCGGGCAAGCTAGACCCAGTGATTGGCCGCGATGATGAAATCCGCCGCGCCATGCAAGTTTTGCAACGCCGCACCAAAAATAATCCGGTATTGATTGGCGAACCGGGCGTGGGTAAAACCGCGATTGTAGAAGGCCTCGCCCAGCGGATTGTGAATGGTGAAGTGCCTGAATCGCTCAAATCTAAGCGCGTCTTAGTGCTCGATCTGGCGTCATTGCTGGCAGGCACCAAATACCGTGGCGAATTTGAAGAGCGCCTGAAAGCCGTGCTCAATGAGCTGGCCAAAGACGAAGGCAATACCATTATCTTTATCGACGAACTGCATACGCTGGTGGGCGCGGGCAAAACCGAAGGCTCAATGGATGCGGGCAATATGCTCAAACCCGCGCTGGCACGGGGCGAATTGCATTGCATCGGCGCCACCACGCTGGATGAATACCGCAAATACGTTGAAAAAGACCCTGCACTAGAACGCCGCTTCCAAAAAGTACTGGTGAACGAGCCTAGCGTGGAGGCCACCATCGCCATCCTGCGCGGCTTACAAGAAAAATACGAAATCCATCACGGGGTAGAAATCACCGACCCTGCGATTGTGGCCGCCGCCGAGCTAAGCCATCGCTATATCACCGATCGCTTTTTACCCGACAAAGCAATTGATCTGATCGACGAAGCCGCTGCCCGTATCAAAATGGAAATCGATTCCAAGCCCGAAGTGATGGACAAGCTGGATCGACGCATTATTCAGCTCAAAATCGAACGCGAAGCAGTAAAACGCGAGAAAGATGATGCCTCTAAAAAGCGCCTTTCCCTGATAGAAGAGGAAAGCGCACGGCTAGAGAAAGAATACTCAGACTTAGAAGAAATCTGGAAAGCAGAAAAAGCCAGCGTACTCGGCAGCCAAGCGATTCGGGAAGAAATTGAGCGCGTTAAAACCGCCATGGACGCTGCCCAGCGTCGTGGCGAGTGGGACAAAGCCAGCGAGCTGCAATACGGCCAATTGCCGCAGCTAGAAGCCAAGCTCAAAGCCGCCGAAGCGTCCGAGGCCACCGGTGGCAAGCTCAAATTGCTACGCACCCAAGTCGGCGCAGAAGAAATTGCCGAAGTAGTCAGCCGCGCAACGGGCATCCCTGTCAGCCGCATGTTGCAAGGCGAACGCGAAAAACTGCTCGCCATGGAAAGCGCCCTACATCAAAAAGTAGTTGGGCAAGCCGAGGCTGTGCGTTTGGTCTCCGACGCCATCCGCCGCTCCCGCGCAGGCCTTTCAGACCCTAATCGCCCTTACGGCAGCTTCTTATTTCTTGGCCCAACCGGCGTAGGGAAAACCGAGCTGACTAAAGCACTGGCGGAGTTTTTATTTGACTCGCCCGACCATTTAATTCGCCTCGATATGAGCGAATTTATGGAAAAACACAGCGTGTCCAGATTGGTTGGCGCGCCTCCGGGCTATGTGGGCTATGAAGAAGGCGGCTACTTAACCGAGGCCGTTCGCCGCAAACCCTATAGCGTCATCCTGCTCGACGAAGTCGAAAAAGCGCACCCCGATGTGTTTAATATCCTGCTGCAGGTGCTGGACGACGGCCGCCTAACCGACGGGCAAGGGCGCACGGTGGACTTTAGAAATACGGTTATCGTGATGACCAGTAATTTAGGCAGCGCACAAATTCAAGCGATGGCCAGCATGGATTATCAGCTCATCAAAATGGCCGTGCTCGCCGAAGTGCAAGGCCATTTCCGCCCCGAGTTTGTCAACCGGATTGATGAAATGGTGGTGTTCCATTCACTCGATCAGGCGGCCATCAGAAATATTGCACGCATTCAGCTTAATCGCTTACAAAACCGTTTAGCGCATATGGAAATCGAAATGAGCGTGACCGATGCTGCGCTTGATATTGTAGCCGCAGCAGGGTTTGATCCGGTTTATGGCGCAAGGCCTTTAAAACGCGCAGTACAAACCGAAATTGAAAACCCGTTATCGCGGGCCATTCTGGAAGGAAAAATCAGTGCAGGCCATCTGCTCACCATCGATGCCGAAAATGATGTTCTTTGCTTTAAGCAATCTCAGTAAAGCAGAGCCCACCATCCACTAATGAATAAGGGCGTTCTTCGGAACGCCCTTATTCTATCTAAGCCCCTCGGATATCCAGAGGCACAAGCGCCCACCCCCTTTAATTTACTTTGAGGCCGCACTCAGGCAAAAGAAGCATAATCAATTTTTATTGCGGCTTACTTCTAATTTTTGATAAACACCCAATGTGGCCATTTAAACGATTCACCACAAGCGATTAATCACTTATAAAGAAAGCGCAACACCATCAGGCGGGCAATCCAATTACTCCGTCTTAAAAAAAATTTCTTTCTCGATTCAAATAATTAACAATTGTGAAAATTATAAGATAAGCTTAACGATCGAATCAGTGAAAAAATGTAATGAAGCACGCTCTTACATTTCTGACATCCATTAAGGCTTTAACCGCCTTATTCCTGCTCATAGCCTATGTAGGCATTGGCTTGATCAGTATTCAATTTGCCCACCTACCACCAGGCAATATCGCCATTATCTGGCTTGCTGCTGGCTGCGGCTTAGTGATTTTACTAGAGCTTGGCCCCCTTGCACTTCCGCTGATTTTTGCCGCCAGCTTTATCCTCAATACCCCCACCTATTACGCGTCCCTCAACACCCTCGATGCCAAACAACCGCTGGCTGCGGCACTTATTCTAGGCATACTACCTGCCGCCATTGATGCCTGGCAATCATGGATGGCGGCCAAAGCATGGCATCACTTTGTTGAAACCACTCACCGCCCCCCCTTACAAAAGCCCACCGATCTGCCCCATTTCTGGCTGAAAATTTGCTTTATTCCCGCCTTATTCAGCATGGTGCTCCTGCATGGCGTACTGACACTGAGCAATATGATCGTTTATCAGGATTTATTAAGTAATCTGCAACAAATGCTGGTGTTGATTATTGGCGACACGGCAGGGCTTTTTATCATCGTACCTATTTATGTAAGTTGGAAATCCGGGGCATTAAAAAATAACTATCGGGCAGCGGTTCCTTATTTAACTATTCTTACCCTGATTGTTGCGCTCGGCTTTCTTTTTTACAGCTATATACTGATGCTCATCTTGCCTATTTTACTTTTAATTGCGATTCGCTTCAGATTAGCAGGCACCTCCTTAGCCCTGTTTATTGTTTTTACACTTTCAGTGATCGGCACCGCCCAGCATGCCGGCCCCTTTGTAAACCCCAGCCCTATTCTTTCATTTCTTAATTTGCAGTTATTTCTTTTCTCCATTGGCTTAACGCTACATTACTTAGCCTTATTACAAGAGCTGCTCAGCCATAGCCGCCAACAGCTCGAAGCCGAAGTCGCACTCAGAACCAAAGCTTTAGCTGCAGCCAATACCCGCCTAGAAGAATTAGCCACCACGGATGAGCTAACCGGTGTAGCCAACCGGCGGGAGTGGCAACATCGCTGTGAAGACGCCATGACTTATGCCCGCCGCTATCAACAACCGCTGTCTATTTTGCTGATTGATATCGATCACTTTAAAAATGTAAATGATCAATACGGGCATCTGGTGGGCGACCTTACCCTCAAAGAATTGTGCCGGGTATGCAACGCCGAGCTACGCGCGTCCGATAGCTTTGCCCGCTGGGGCGGCGAAGAATTCGTATTACTTTTGCCCGGTACCACACAGGCAGAGGCCATTCTGGCAGGCAATAAATTGCGTATGGCCGTAGCCTCACAAGCAATCGTCTCCTATGAAGAACACACCATCCGTATCACAATTAGCATTGGCGTTGCGATGCTGGAAGACCATGACAGCAGCCTTGATCATCTCTTAAACCGCGCAGATCAAGCCATGTATGCAGCCAAGGCGGCAGGCAGAAATCAGGTGCAATGTGCGCAAAGCTGCAGCACATTCAGCCGCCAGTAAGCCTTTTTACGCTTAAAGATTTAAATGTGATTTTGTCACGCCTTTGTACTATTCAACATTACAAACCCAGAAATAATTGCTAGAGTGCCTGTCGCGTTTCTATGCAAATAGTCTTAAAATACATAAGCATAAAACTGAATTCTGCTTTTTATCCCCAAACGGCCTCGTTTTTTGGCCACTACAAGGAGATTCATGAATACAAGTCCCCAACCCCGCTTTCATCACACCTTAAGCATGCCAGTGTTTTTACCCAGCATGATTTTAATTGGCATTTTGCTCGCCATTTGCACACTTAACCCACAGGCCGCTGAACAACTTTTCTCGCATGGGCAAGTTTGGATCACGCAAAACTTCAGCTGGTTTTATATTCTTTCTGTGGCTGTTTTTGTCATCACCCTCGTCGCCATCGCTTGCAGCCCTTACGGCAATATTCGCCTAGGGCCGGACGATGCCAAACCCGAATACAACTTTACCTCTTGGGTGGCCATGCTATTTGCCGCTGGCATGGGTATTGGTTTGATGTATTTCGGCGTGGGCGAGCCGATGCAGCATTATTTATCGCCGCCACTGGCCCAAGGCAGCACCATGGCTGCCGCCCGTGAAGCCATGACCATGACGTTTTTTCACTGGGGCTTTCATGCGTGGGCGATTTACTGCCTTGTTGGCCTTGTGCTGGCCTACTTTGGCTTTCGCTACAATCTGCCGCTGACCATTCGCTCCGGCCTCTACCCAATTTTACGCGACAAAATTAATGGCCCAATCGGCCATGCCGTCGATGTATTTGCGCTTTGCGGCACTATTTTCGGGATTGCCACCACGCTGGGCTATGGCATTTTGCAAATCAGCGCCGGTCTGCATTCGCTTACCGGCTGGGATACTTCTAATCTGCAATTTCAGTACGGCCTGATTGCTGTGGTGATTGGCCTTGCGGGCTGGTCGGCTGCATCGGGCTTGGATAAAGGCGTGCGCCGCCTGAGCGAGCTTAATTTAAGCCTCGCCATTATTCTGATGCTATTTGTGCTATTTGCCGGGCCAACGCTGTTTTTACTTGGCGCATTTGGCGACAATATCGGCCATTATTTCTCTAGCCTCGTCGAGCTAACTTTCCGCTCTTATACCTACGAGCCTACACAAAAAGAAGGCTGGTTTAGTGGCTGGACGCTGCTTTACTGGGCATGGTGGATTTCTTGGTCGCCCTTCGTAGGGATGTTTATTGCGCGAATTTCCCGTGGCCGTACCTTACGTGAATTCATCATCGGCGTGATGCTGATTCCTGCGCTGTTTAACTTGATATGGATGACGATTTTTGGCAATACCGCCATCTGGCTGGATATGCATACCGCTGCCGGTGCGCTATCGCAAACCGCGGGCAATGTGGATGCGCTGCTATTCAAATTCTTTGAATACCTGCCACTGGTAAAAGTCACTTCATCAATCACCATCCTGCTGATTGCCGTGTTTTTTGTCACCTCGGCCGATTCGGGCTCTTTTGTGCTTAACACCATCGCCACCCGTGGCGCAGAAAAATCGCCTGCTTGGCAAAGCCTGTTTTGGGCTGGCCTACTCGGTGTAACTGCTGCGATTTTACTGACTACCGGTGGTTTAAAAGCACTGCAAGCCGTCACCTTGATTGCCGCCCTGCCGTTCACGGTGATTATGCTGCTACTCTGTTTTAGCCTGTGTAAAGGCTTAGCGGCAGATAGGCAGCACTTCTCGCAGAAATTCTCACCTGGCACCACCTTCTGGACAGGCCAACACTGGCGAACCCGCCTTGCACAAATTCTGCATGAGCCCCGCCTGAGTGATGTCGAAAAATTCATCACCAAAAGTGTTGAGCCTGCGCTGAATGAAGTCGCCACCGAGCTACAAAAGCAAGGTCTGAGTGCCTCGGTATTACACGGGGACGATGGCGCGGTTTCCTTGATTGTTCCCCAAGCGAATCTGCGTGACTTTGTTTACGGTGTGCGACCTTTAAAACAGCCAGTGGCTACTTTTGCCCTACGTGACGCATCGTTACCGATGTCGAGCAGGCCGCATCACTATGTGCCCATCACCTTCTTTGAAGACGGCCGCCAAGGCTACGATGTGCAATATCTGATCCAGCAAGAGCTGATTGCCGATGTGCTCAAGCAATACGAGCGTTATTTAAGCTTGGTGCAAAATCAAGATACGCATCTGCTGAATTCTGCACCTGGGCATACTTAAAATGATTACCGCCGCATTACACTCGGAATGCGGCGGTATTTCATGCTAATTTATTTTTGAATCCACCATTTAAACAGACTATATAAGTCGCGTAATTAAATTAGGCGGTATCGTGCTTGATCAGTGGAGTGTGTACCTATTGTTTTCTAAATCGGGCCGGAGAGGATAAATTGATTGATACAGCAGCTATGAGCTATAAGAATATCGACATCCCCATCCTACCTATAAGGAACAAAAGTAAAATTAAAAAGAATATTCGAATAAAACCACTTCCATAGCGTAAGGCCAAAAAAACACCCGTGAGAGAGCCCGCGATATTGCATATAGCAACCACACCACCTATTTCCCATAAAACATTGCCGGATGGGATAAAAAACAACAGCGCGGCGCTAAATGTTCCTAAGTTAACCAGCTTTGCTGAAGCTGAAGCGTTCAGGAAGTCGAATCCAAAAAATCTGACAAAAATAAAAAGTAGTAAGCTACCACTGCCTGGCCCAAATACCCCATCATAGAAACCAATTAAACCTCCAAAAAACACCCCCAGAAAAATCTCTTTTTTTCCGCAGCGTATGTTAGTACTAAATCGTCCCAAATCTTTTTTAATAAATGTATAGCTAGCCATGACGATCAAAATTACAAAAACAACATATTCCATAAGTCGTTTGGGAATTAAGGAAACAGAGAGAGCTCCAAGGAAAGCGAATATAAATGCTGAAAACATCGTTGGAAGCATGAGCTTCCATATGATTTTTATTCTTTTTAGATAAGTGAATATTGAAGAAAAGTTACCTGCTAATACAGCTAACTTATTAGTTCCAAAAACCGTTGCCAAACTGTGTTGGGGCAGAGCGTGTAAGAGTGCCGGCACCTGTACAAGCCCCCCGCCGCCAACAGCTGCATCAATCAGCCCACCACAGAAAGCAAAAAAACCCAATGCAGCTAAAGTACTTTCAAAATCCATATAAAATATCCGGTACGGATTTGAGTTTTTGACTGAGCATTATGATTTCCTTTCGATATGAGGTCTGTGATGCCCTGAATTCTGCAGTCAATTTAGTGCGGTATCCATCGAGGTTTCCCTTGGCACGATGGTGACTGTCTCATCCGGAGAGAGCAACCTTCACTTTTGATGCGGAGCTTCCAGAATAAAAGTTGCGGACGGGTTAGTTATTCGACATCAAAGCTGCATGCAAAGAGTCAAAAGCTTTTCCAACGCGGCTGTTGTAATCAAGCATTATTTCTTTCAGTCGATCTATTTGAAATGTCAGGTCGACCGTTCGACCGTAAGCCTGTGCAGCGGCTAATGCATGCAAGCCATGTTTGTTTTCTACCTCTCCAGCATGGCCCAAAACGTATCCTTTTGCATTGCGTAAGTTCTGAGGGTTGCTAGCCAACATTGGATTTATAGACAGAAGTTTTTCTTCAATGTATTGAGCTATGAAGTTATATTCTCTTCCATTCCAAAGTTCGGAGGCGATGGAGACCATCATGGCATCCATAATGGATTGTTTGTGCTCAAGGGAGTTCATAGGTGACTTATATTCCGCCACGCCTGTTTTGTAGAGGAATTCAGAAAACTCGTTACATTCATTAACCTTATATTGGGCCTCTACCCAGCCTGGCGCCTCAAAGGCCGCTGTCAGATAGCTGTACATGCCATCATGTCCCTTATGCCCTAGGCCAAAATCATCTTTCGCAACCTCATGCATGTGAGCCATAACTTTATGATAGCCCCCTTGGTTTTCGGCAGGCACAGATAGTGCGTCTGCAGACAGACGCATGATGATTTTTGCGGAAACTAAGCTCGTTGTTTTATGGGTTTCATTCCATCCATTAAAGAACTTCAAAACACCGGCATCAGCTTTGTCTTTTTTCAAAAGTGCATTGAATGCGTTTTCAGCCCAGGACTGAGCTTCTTGAGTGACTGAATGGCACAGCACCTCTTCCATGGCATTTTTAATTTCAACTACCTGCTCAACTTGTACGGAAAGAGGCTCCCTCTGGAGGCTTTCGAGGATAGCCCTGCCTGGTATTTTCAAACCTCCTAGATGCTTGGATAATGCCTCAATGAAAGTTTCACCGAATTTTTGCATTGACTTATTGTTTTCAATAACCTCAAAACGACTTTGCAATGATGCTGAGTTCATAATTTCGCCTTTTTTTATCCACTAGGGTTTATTTGGTTAACCCCAGTAAAATTTTTTACATAGGACCAGATACGCTAATGCTATTGGCTTGAAAGCTTAGCAACAAGTAACTTATAATGACTTAATCATTCATTTTTAGTGATCAATTAAGATGGAGCTTTCCCAATTAACGATGTTTAAAGTGGTTGCCGAGCAAGGAAGCATCATTCAGGCGTCTAAATTACTGCACTGCGTTCCGTCAAACATTACGAACAGAATTAAGCTTTTAGAAAAAGAGCTTGGAGCACCCTTGTTTATTAGAAAGGGTAGAGGGCTTGTAATTAGCCCTTCGGGATTGTTATTTCTAAGCTACACAAATAAAATTTTGTCTTTGTGCCAAGAGGCTCGTAGAGCTCTCGATTCTGAGTCAGAACCCTCTGGATTACTGAAGATTGGTGCAATAGAGTCTTCTGCGACCGGCAGACTGCCTAGTATTTTATCCAGATATCATCAGAGTTATCCCTCGGTAAAAATGGAGTTCAGTACTGGGATCTGGTCGCAATTGTTAAGTGACGTTGTTGCGCATAAACTAGATTGTGCAATCATTGCGGTCAAAGATGAGTGCCCAGACATTGAGCGCATGGAAATATATAAAGAGGAGCTTGTGTTAATTGCCTCGCCAGCGATGGGCGAAATAAGCACTCCGCAAGACTTGATCGGAAAAAATATATTTATGTGGCCAGAAGGGTGCCCCTACAGGAAATCCCTTGAAGGTTGGCTAAACGAACATCAAATACCTACTCCAATAACTAACATAGCAAGTTATGGCACCATTCTTGGGTGCGTTAGTTCTGGCGCAGGAGTTTCTTTGGTGCCCAAAGGAGTATTTGAGCAGTTCAGAAGGATTGGCAGTATAAGTGGATACTCATTCAGTGGCTTGATGCCGATACAGAATTACTTTATCTGGAACAGACATACAGGGTTTCATCGTGCAAAAGATAAATTTTCAGAGCTACTGAAAAATGAGTTCAAAGATGTCTAGACAATAGGTGAAACAATAGCGACAACAATAGGGGACTGACCTGTCCTGACAACCGTAGACACGCCTCACTCAAATTCCAACCGCTTGCCTGCTGATCTTTTGTGCAAACGCGACCGGAGATAGATTACCCAAGCGTGTGTGGCGCCGCTGGTGATTGTAAAAAATTTCGATGTATTCTCGAATCGATACTTCTGCCTCAAACCGGCTGCCGTAACTGTGATGGTGCACCAACTCATTTTTCAAACTATTCCAAAAGCTTTCCATCGGCGCATTGCCGTAGCAGTTCCCACGCCGCGACATCGATGCCTGCAAACCAAACTGCTCAATCAGCTTCCGATAGCTATGCGAACAATACTGGCTACCCCGATCTGAGTGCAGGATTAAGCCGGCTTGCGGCCGCTTCCATTTCACGGCTTTCTACAGCGCTTGGCCGACTAATTCCTGAGTCATACGTGATCCCATGGCATAGCCGACAATCTCGCAGGTAAAGACATCCTTGATACCTGCCAAATACAGCCAGCCTTCACCCGTCGGGATATAGGTGATGTCACTCACCCAGACTTGATTCGGCTCAGTGGGTTTAAATTCCTGATTTAGCAAGTTATCTGCAACCGGCAGAGCATGGTTTGAGTTCGTCGTAGCTTTGAATTTACGCTTTTGGATGCAACGAATGCCTTCTTCACGCCGCAGCCGGGCGATCCGGTCACGACCCGCCTTAATGCCTTCTTCTGCTAGTTCATCCTGCAAACGCTTGGTGCTATAAGTCCGTCGAGTCTTATTGTGTGCGGCCCGAATCTCTACCCGTAAACGCTCATTCTCTAGCGAACGGCGGCAAGGTGGTCGCTTCTGCCAGGCGTAAAAACCACCGCGAGATACCGCCAAAGTCTGGCACAACAACTTGACTGGATATTGAGATTGCCATTGCTTCACGAACACGTACCGGGCAGTGACTCCCTGGCAAAGTACGCTGTCGCTTTTTTTTAAGATATCGCGCTCTATTCGGGCTTCGGCCAGCTCTTTGCGTAATTGCCAAACCTCGGCCATCAGGTCAGCGGCACTGGGTATCACGGTCGGTGTAGAAGGGGTTTTGACTACTTTGCGGGCTTGTGTGACTCAATACGCCAGCGTGCTCTGCTTCATACTCAAACGTGCTGCGGCCTCGGCCACTGAAAACCCTTGCTCAAACACCAGCTTGATCGCTTCCGCCCGAAATTCCAGCGTATGGCTTTGCGTTATTCTTTTGCTCATTTCTCACTCCTGTTGGTTCAAAGTTTACCAAACAAGCGTGTCTACGGAATTCAGACTACCTCATCGAATCGAATCGAATCTTCCAAATGTGCAACTCTGCTCGTCATACTTTATCATTAAGAAAAAAAGCAATTATCCATTGAACAGCATTGGGGAACAGCATTGGGGACAGACCACAGTTAATTTGCTGAATAGCGCGCCTGGCCCCCCCCCCCTTTAGCCCAAAGAAAGCCTCGCTCATATTTGAGCGGGGCTTTATGGCGTTTAAATACCCCAAAATCATAAGTAATGTGCACATCAGTTTGTACATGTAAAAATTGACAAGCGGCGCCTAAGTGGTTAAATTTCGACCACTAAAGAGGAGAGAGTACCTAGGGAAAACCCTTGGTGCCGCCGAAGGCGCAACGCCCGCGAACGCTCAGGCAAAAGGACTCTTTGGCATCAACACTCTGGAGAGTGGCGTGCACAACGCCCACCGAAGGGGCTAACAAAACGGATCGTCATGAACCGTTTTGGAATCTCTCAGGTACCAAGGACAGAGGGGCCGCTGCATATAAGAAGCCTAATCGGCTTGCAGCGCTATGCCCGAGAGCGCCATGTCCGCCCAACTCCACACTACCCCACTCAATGCTGCCCATCGTATTGCCAACGCCCGTATGGTCGATTTTGGCGGCTGGGACATGCCCGTAAACTACGGCTCGCAAATCGAAGAACATCACGCCGTTCGCACCGATGCCGGCATGTTTGATGTGAGCCATATGCGTGTGGTGGATATCAAGGGTGAACAAGTTCGCGCCTTCCTGACCCGCGCCATCGCCAATAATGTGGCCAAGCTTAAAGTTTCCGGCAAAGCGCTCTATTCTTGCTTGCTCAACCCACAAGCTACCGTCATCGACGATTTAATCGTTTATTTCTTTGCCGAAGATTACTTCCGCCTTGTGGTTAACGCGGGCACGGCTGACAAAGATATCGCATGGATGCAGCAGCTTAATACCGAATGGAATACCGGCCTCACCATTACCTCCCGCAATGATTTAGCTATTTTGGCCGTACAAGGCCCCAATGCCCGCGCTAAAGTTTGGCAAGTTTTGCCAGAAACCCAAGCCGCCAGCTCAGACCTCAAGCCTTTTAATGCTGTGCAAATTGGCGACATCATGATCGCCCGCACGGGCTACACCGGCGAAGACGGCTTTGAAGTGGTACTGCCTGCTACGCAAATTGAAAATTTCTGGAATCAACTGATCTCCGCTGGCGTTCGCCCATGTGGCCTTGGCGCACGCGACACGCTACGCCTAGAAGCCGGTATGAATTTATACGGCCAAGATATGGACGAAACAGTGAACCCGCTGAATGCGGCACTGGCCTGGACGATTGATCTGGTTTCCGAGCGCGATTTCGTCGGTAAAGAAGCCCTGCTGGCTCAAGGCCAGACCCAACAATTCCTAGGCTTATTGCTGCTAGATAAAGGCGGTGTACTGCGCGGCCATCAAGTGGTGCACACCGAACACGGGACTGGTGAAATCACCAGCGGCACGTTCTCCCCTAGCCTGCAACAATCCATTGCGATGGCACGTTTACCGCTAGGCGTTGCGATCGGCGACACCGTACACGTAGCGATCCGAGACAAAAAACTAGCCGCCCGCGTGGTAAAAATGCCTTTTGTACGCAACGGTAAATCACAGCTTTCATAAAAACCTAAGATCTGTAGGCACAGAGAACACAGAGAAAAACAAAACGAGAACGGAGAGAAAACACACCGTTTAAGCTTTTACTTAATCGGTTTTCTCTGTGTACTCTGTGTTCTCATTTTTTCTCTGTGTCTACAGAACTTTTTGACCTTACACAGCACACAACAACACACCCCATACCGGAGCACTTTTATGTCTATCCCTGCAAATTTGAAATTCACTGACACGCACGAATGGCTTCGTCTTGAAGAAGATGGCAGCATCACCATCGGTATTACCAACCACGCGCAAGAAGCGCTGGGCGATATCGTGTTTTTAGAATTGCCAGCAGCTGGCACACGTTATGCCAAAGATGACGCTTGTGGTGTGGTTGAGTCGGTTAAAGCTGCTAGCGATATCTACGCGCCATTGGCGGGTGTGATTCTGGAAAGCAATGACGACTTGACCAATGCTCCAGAACAAGTCAACACCGACGCTTACGGCGCATGGTTATTCAAAATCACCCCAGACAACGCAGCCGACCTCGATGCCATGCTGAGCGCCGCCGATTACGAAAAAGCCATCAGCTAATAAAACATAAAAACGTCTGTAGACACAGAGATCGGGAAGAACACAGAGCACACGGAGAAAACCTTTAAGGTAAAACCTAATTAACAGCAAGTTATCGCTTACAGCGCTGTTATGGCTAGGTCTTCCTCCTTGTTCTCGCTTTTGTTCTTCTCTGCGTTCTCTGTGTCTACAGATCTTTTTGGCTTATCTTTTTGACCTGCCCCACGTACACTTACGGTTGCCGCCATGACCACTGCATCTCTTAGCCATCTTGAAGATCACGCCGCTTTTGTGGCTCGCCATATCGGCCCTAATGCTGCGGAAGAAGCCGCTATGCTGGCCCTGCTTGGCTACGCTACACGCGCCGATCTGATTAAAAATATCGTTCCTGCCGCCATTCACCGTCAGGATGCTTTGCCGCTGGGTGAATTCACTCAGGCGAAAAGCGAAGCCGAGGCTTTAGCCACGCTAAAAGCCATTGCAGGCAAGAATGTGCTCAAAAAGAGCATGATTGGTCAGGGCTATTACGGCACCCATACTCCGAGCGTGATTTTGCGCAATATCTTGGAAAATCCAGCTTGGTACACGGCTTACACGCCATACCAGCCAGAAATCAGCCAAGGCCGTCTGGAAGCGATTATTAACTTCCAGCAAATGATTACCGATATGACCGGCATGGCGATTGCCAATGCGTCGATGCTGGATGAAAGCACTGCCGCTGCCGAAGCGATGACACTCTTGCTGAGAATGAGCAAAAGCAAATCGACCATTTTCTATGTAGCCGCCGATGTGCTGCCACAAACCCGCGAAGTGATTGCAACCCGTGCAGCGCCACTGGGCATTGAAGTGCGCACCGGTCTTGGCGAAGCGGGTGACGGTTTTGGTGTACTGCTGCAATACCCTGGCGTAAACGGCGATGTACCGGATTATCGTGCTCTGGTCGCTGATTTACACGCCAAGGGCACTTTAGTCGTTGTAGCTGCTGATTTACTGGCGCTCACCCTGCTGGCCGCGCCCGGCGAATGGGGTGCAGACGTAGTGGTCGGCAATAGCCAACGCTTTGGTGTACCGCTCGGCTTTGGTGGCCCGCACGCTGGCTTTTTGGCTACTCGTGATGAATTCAAGCGCTCTATGCCGGGCCGTTTGGTTGGCATTACCATTGATGCGCAGGGCAAAAGCGCTTACCGCCTTGCCCTTCAAACCCGCGAGCAACATATCCGCCGCGAAAAAGCCACATCCAATATCTGTACCGCCCAAGTATTGCTCGCCGTGATGGCCAGCATGTACGCCGTTTACCACGGCCCAAGTGGCTTAAAACGCATCGCTCACCGCGTGCACCGCCTGACCAGCATTTTGGCTGCGGGCTTGACCCAGCTCGACGCTAAAGTACTTAACAGCAACTGGTTTGATACGCTGACGATTTCGGTAAAAGAAGCGGCTGTCGTGCATGCGCTTGCTCACAACCACGGCATTAATTTGCGCGTGATTAACGCGACCACCGTGGGTGTATCGCTAGACGAAACCACCACGCGTGAAGATGTATCGGCGCTGTGGCATGTGTTTGCAGCAGGTAAAACCCTGCCAGCAGTCGACGCCATCGATGCAGAAATCGCAGGTAGCCTGCTAGGCGAGCTGCTACGCCAGTCCGACTTTCTGACGCACCCTACCTTTAACCGCTATCACTCCGAAACCGAGATGATGCGCTACCTGCGTAGCTTGGCAGATAAAGACTTAGCCCTTGATCGCACCATGATTCCGCTTGGCTCTTGCACCATGAAGCTAAACGCAGCCAGCGAAATGATGCCGGTCACTTGGCCAGAGTTTGCCAGCGTTCATCCATTCGCACCTGCGGCACAAACCGAGGGCTATCGCGAAATGATCGCCCAGCTCGAAGCCATGCTCTGCGCGGCAACGGGTTACGCGGGTGTCAGCTTGCAGCCCAACGCCGGTAGCCAAGGCGAATACGCGGGTCTGTTGATTATCAAGGCTTACCACGCATCGCGTAACGATACCGGCCGCGATATTGTGCTCATCCCCGCTTCCGCTCACGGCACCAACCCTGCTTCTGCGCAGATGGCAGGCCTCACCGTGGTGGTGGTGGCTTGTGATGAAGCGGGCAATATTGATCTGGCCGATTTACGCGCCAAGGCCGATAAACACAGCCAGAATATTGCCGCAATTATGATCACCTACCCAAGCACGCACGGTGTATTTGAAGAATCGGTCAAAGAAGTGTGCGATATCGTGCACGGCCACGGTGGCCAGGTGTATATCGACGGCGCAAATATGAATGCCATGGTGGGCCTGTGCGCGCCTGGCCAGTTTGGCGGCGATGTTAGCCACTTAAACCTGCACAAAACATTCTGCATTCCTCACGGCGGCGGCGGCCCCGGTGTTGGCCCGGTAGCGGTAGCAGCACACTTAGTACCGTTTTTGCCTAATCAGCAAAGCAGCGGCTATGTGCGTGGTGAGCAGGGTATTGGCGCAGTCAGCGCAGCGCCCTTTGGCTCGGCAGCGATTTTGCCTATCTCATGGATGTATATCGCCATGATGGGAAGCGATGGCTTAAAGAGCGCGACTGAAGTAGCAATTCTCAACGCCAACTACATCGCCAAACGCCTTGCACCTTTCTACCCTGTGCTTTACAGCGGCCATGATGGCTTGGTTGCGCACGAATGTATTCTGGACCTGCGCCCACTAAAAGACGTCAGCGGCATCAGCAATGAAGATGTAGCCAAACGCCTGATGGATTATGGCTTTCACGCCCCCACCATGAGCTTCCCGGTACCGGGCACGCTGATGGTGGAACCTACCGAAAGCGAATCAAAAATAGAACTCGATCGCTTTATCGACGCCATGATCTCCATCCGCAGTGAAATCGATCGCGTGGTAAGCGGCGAATGGACACTGGCAGACAATCCGCTAGTCAACGCGCCGCACACCGTGGAAGTACTCACCGCTGAAACGTGGGAGCACGGCTACACGCGCGCCACAGCTGCATTCCCGCTGGAAAGCGTAAAACGTAATAAATACTGGCCACCGGTTGGCCGTGCAGACAACGTTTACGGCGATCGCAATCTGTTCTGCGCTTGCCTGCCGATGTCTGATTACGAGTAAACTTTTAAACTCACGAAGCAAAGGCCATCCGCAGGGATGGCCTTTTTTATTTAAAATATCAATAAAATTTATTTGGTTTAGCATTTAACGCATTGCCGCCCCCCAACGCATATATAAATGTGCCCATTGCCACCAATCACTTGAGTTCATCCTGATCAGCAATAAAATGTTCACAATATATAAAATATATTATCTATTCTGATACCAAATAATAATTAAGAATATTATTTGTAACCATATCCATACCCCGCTCAAAGCACTCAGGAGTGCGATCAGCGATATGCGGCGTATGCAATACATTATCAAACTCAAAGAATGGGCTGTGCTGATTTAAAGGCTCGTTTTCAAACACATCCAGCCCTGCTCCTGCGATCCAATTATTTTTCAAAGCATGATAAAGATCTTTTTCCTCATACAAACCACCACGCCCTAAGTTCAGTAAAAAAGCAGAAGGCTTCATACTTTTTAACAAAGCACGGGTAATCATGCCGCGTGTATTTGGAAACAAAGGCAAATGCAAAGAAATAACATCAGAAGTTTTAAATAACACGTCTAACTCTACAAAATGAGTTCTTAGTGTTTCAGCTCTGTCCGCACTAGGGCATCTGGTCCACATACACGTTTCCATGCCAAATGCTTTGGCAAGGTGATTCACCGCAGTAGCGGTATCTCCTGCGCCAACCAGGCCTATTTTTTTACCCTGCAAGCCTAAATTATCCTGTTGAAGCCAAATCCCTTGCCGGGTATTGCTATCATTAACAAGTAACTTTTTTGAAAGCCCAAGCAAAAGAGCAAAAGCATGCTCTGCAACTTCACCCGCACTCACACCCGGCGTATTTTTGATTAAAACACGATCGCTGATTTCTTTTGAAATTTTAAAATGATCAATACCAATCCCAAAATAAGATATTATTTTTAACTGAGGAAGATCATCAAATAAATCCGAGTTAAATAAATAACTCTTTTTTATATTAATCAGCGCATCTGCCCCTGCTAACCGGGCGATTAACTCATCCTGATCGCGGGCAGCAGAGCGATAATGATCAACATCCCCAATTTGATCTAATTGAAAACGACGACTTGTATCAAAAAAGGCCAGAGCCTCATCATCCAAAATAACAATCTTTGGCCTTTTATTAATCATTTATAAATATCGCCCATATTTTTTATGACTTGAATATCATCCCATAATGCTTCATGAGAAGTAGCCAGCAGCTCCAGAACAAAACAAGAATAAAACCCTTCTCTGGCAGGCCCAATCATGTCACCTATTTTTACCCTAAATTCATGATGATGATAACTATTCAGATTTTGAATTGCATCAATATCTTTTAAGCCTAAAAACTCCTTCTTTAGCAAAGGAAAAGGAGTCACAATTGCAAAAGGACGCGGCGCTGTTAAAGTAAAATCAGCTATACACCCTTTTTGATTTTGGTAATACAGTACATTAAGCGGCAGATCATAAGTCATTTCAAGTACACGATTACGATGGGCACCCGGCCGAGCAGCAATTTCTAATAATCGGGGGCCATGCTCTGTGAAAATAAACTCTGTATGAGCAACACACGCACGTAAGCCTAAAGCCTGTGCTCCTTTTTTTGTAAGACGATTAGCCACTTCTTGCTGTGCTTCCGTCAATTTTGTGGGGCAACCACGATAAAAATGATGAAAGTCATTGAGACCCAAATCTTTGCCCGTTATCACATCAACAATTGGAGTAGCGTAAATACGGCCATCCTCAGAAATAATTAGATCCTGTGAATGTAAAGATCCCTCTAAGAATTCCTCGATTTGAATTTCTGGCACGGCATCATCACTTACGCCTATTTTTTGATAATGCGCGCTTAAGCCGCTTTGCATATTTAAAAAAGCAGCGTTTAACTCTTCAAAATGATGGCACTGACTAACAAATAAACTAGCGGCCAAGTTAGTTGGCTTTAAAATCAAGGGGAAACCAATTTTCTCAACTATTTGCTCCAGTTCATTCTGGAGCCGTGTTTTTTCAAATAATGCAGTTGAATACTCACCGATATGCCTAACAAACGCTTCATGCATTTTTGTTTTGTTGGTCACGCACTGTAAACTTTCTTCACTGATAAAGGGCAGCCCCAGCGCCTGAGCAATCACTCTGTGATGAGGTACATACGCCTCCCGCGTATTTAATACCGCATCAATGTGCCATTTTTTTGATATCGTATTTATCAAGCTACTTAACGCTTCATTTGATTCTCTAAAATCGAATTTTTCAATTAACACAAATTGATGATCAACAGGAATGCTATTGATTGAATTGGAATCCAGAATCAAACCAACAGAAATACCTTGTTTGAATAATGTTTCAAACTCACCGTAACGAGCCCCGCCAAGCACCAGACATAAGCTATTTGGAATAATTTCATTTTTCATAGTAAGAACTTAATGTGAGCAATCCATTGATCCGACCCGGACAAACAAAGGGGCTAAATTAAACGATCGATGGCGCTAAATAATTAATCGCCATATCTGCTTGTGCAAGCGCATCACACGATCGTTCCGCCTGAACAATCACAGCCGCTAAACGAAATTCACCATATTTTTTCGGAGGAAGAGTCACAGATGCGCCTTCTTTACGTTCAATAAATAACTCCTGAACCCCTTTTACAGCCAACGCTTCTTCACATCCTGACCATGCGCTCAGCACACCTTCAGTTTCAGCAATTAAAAATTTAACTGTTGCATGATTATCAAGCTTTTTACTTAAATCAATCTCTTCACCTAATGCCGCTAAAAATGAACATGCACTGATATCTATTCCCTGAGCCAAGGGCAACAAATGGGTCGTAATAAAATCTCCTCCTAAACGGCCATTAATTTCAACAATTTTTGGCCCCTCAGAAGTCAGCATCAACTCAACATGAAAAGCACCTTGTCGGTAATCAATCGCAGTCAGCGCACGAGTTGCAACATCAAGAATGGCAGCCTGCTGTGATTCTTCTAATCTAGCGGGAAAAAGATGCTGCTTTTCAGTAAAATTATTTTCAGTAGTCCACTTCTCCGTAATTCCTGCAATATGTATTACACCAAAACTGGCCACCCCTTCAACGCTAAATTCTGGCCCTTGCATATACTCTTCAGCTAAAAACTCACCCTCATAAAACTTAAACATTTTATCGTCAGGATTATTGCTCACTTCCAACATCTGCTGATAGATTTCCACCAAATTATGGCCAGATTCAACTTTAAAAATACCACGGCTGGAGCATGCACCTACAGGCTTAAATATAAATGGAAAACCAATATATTTTGCAGCAGAAATTAAATCGTCTAGGCTTTTTACAATACGAAAACGCGGCTGAGGAACAGCTTGCTCAGCTAAAGAAATACGAGTCATAAATTTACTGCGTGTTTTAATCGCTGTATCTACTGTATTACCAGGTAAATCTAATTTTTCAGCAATGAGTGCACAAGGCTCAACATACCTATCCCAAAATGAGATGACACCATCAAATTTTTTAATTTTATGTTCAGCCTCCAAAACCTCTAATAAGGCATTGGTATCTTCTGTATCTACTTCAATAAATCGATCAACATATTCTGCAATTTCTTCAGGTAAACTTTTTGCAGCAAGAGCAATTGACAAACCTAAATTTTTTGCCGTCAATAGTGTATTTTTTCTTTTTGGAGTAACAAAATCAATAACTAATATTTGCTTGCGCATAAGATATCTCTCTTTTTATAAGATTAGTGGTTTACTACGAAGCATGGGCTAAGACCATCAATCACCCGTTTAGCATTGATTGCTGCTGTCTGCCGCATCTCGATTGCGGATTCGCTGGAAAAGTATGATTTATGTGGATTAATCAAAACTCTTCCTTTTAAATAGCTAGGCGGTTCAAGCCACATATTTATAAATGAGCAATGAGTTGGCGGCTCTTCAGGCAATACATCAAGCATCAATTGATTGAGATGGCCAGCCTCAAGAAAAGACAAAAAAACATCGGGATGCGCCATTGTCGTGCCCCGGGAAGTATTAACTAAAGAAGCCCCGAATTTCATTGAATGAAGAAAGCTTTCATTAACCATTTCTGTCGTATCTGCAGTAAGCGGAACATGCAGGCTAACAATATCTGCCTGATTGAGTAACGCTTCCAGGTGCTCAATTCTCTTCGCGCCGATCTGGTCTAAGCGAGCCACTTGCTCCGCACTCAGATAAGGATCAAAGTATTCAACGCAATAGCCCAGCGCTCGCGCATAATTGCACACTGTAGCGCCAATGCGTCCCGCCCCAATGATTCCCAGTATTGAACTAGATACTCTTCGTGTTGGTGGCGTAACTGCCTGCTGCCATTTTTCAAAATTTTCTTTTGCAAAATGATCTAAATAATTTATTTTTCTAGAGCAATTTAATATAAATGCCATTGCAGTTTGTGCTACTTCTTCAGTGCAGTAAGCTGGATTGTTTGAAACGAAAATATCTTTACTTTTTGCATAGCTTAAATCAAGCCTGTCATAACCCACACCGTAGCGCTGAATCGCTTTCAGCTTGGGAAACTGATCGATAAAATCCTTATCAACATGCTGTCTCCACACCATTAATACTTCAGCATTTTTGTCAAATTCCAAACTGACATCATCTCCTAAAATATCACGCTCAATATCTGGATTAACAATTCGATCTGTAATATATACTTTCGCCATTTAAATCAATCTCTTTGCAATGCGGTTAAATTAGCTTTATTTCCTGAAAGGCAAACAAGCACAGATACAATAGCCAAAATAGAAACGGTAAAGAATAATGATTTAGAACCGTAATACGTTAATATATACCCACCCATAATAGGCCCAATCGAGAGGCCTAAATTTCTAAACGTAGCCGCTCCAAAATAAGACCCGCGGAGCGAATCTGGAGCAAGCTGTTCAATCAGCTCTGTAGAAATTGGAAAAACAAACACTTCGCCAATACTTATAAAAAATATTGAAACAAATAAAAAGATGATTGAGATTTCCTGAAAAGCCATTAAAAACATGCCCACAGAGAAAACACCACACCCCACGACCAGGCTAATATTCAACCCCATCCTTCTGCTTAACCAATAAATTGGAGCCTGAAATGAAATTACAATAATTCCATTTGCGGTTAATAAATATGAAAAGTATCTAATACCATCATGAAAATTATTGGCAATAATTTGTGCAACCGTACTTTCTATCTGGCTGTAGCATAAATTAAAAACAATCCCCCCTAGAATGAGTCTTTGTAGTTTTTTATCCCCTAATAAGGCCGTATATGACTCTTTAAACTTTTGCCTCTTGACCGTTGTTAAAGTTAAAGCGTTATTTCTGTTGTGGAAAAAAACAAATGATAAAATTAAAAAATAAAAAATATAGAAGTAACACGTATAAAGGAAATTATCACGGGAAGCATTTATCCCTAGCCAGCCGCCAAGCGCAGGGCCAAGTGCAGCGCCAATATTGGTAAAGAAATACCGTAGCTGATAAATTTTCCCCCTAAGCTCCACAGGGCTAAGATCCCCCATTAGAGCGGCACTTACAGGGTGAAATAAGCTGGAGAAAAACCCGCAAAGCGTATTAAGCACGGCGAAGATAATAATTCTTGTATGGGCATCCTTCAGCTCTGCTGAGAAATAAAAGCCTAAAAACACGAAGGGTAGAAAAGAAAGTGATATGAATAATAAATTCTTTCTTCCAAAAATATCAGATAATTGCCCTCCTAAAAAACCTCCCATTAAAGAAGCAAAAGGCGAAAGTGCAACAATCAAGCCAATTTCTACCGCATTTAATCCACTATTCTTTATCAGAAAAATAGCGATAAATGGAATGCTCATAAAATTTGCAGCTTTTATTGTTGCTGTGCCAAACAATAAAAGCCAAACAGTGTTACTTATTTTTAAATTATTTCTATTTGAGTGTGTCATTTAAACAGGCTATTACGAAAAAGATGATGAGCAAATTGGGTTAAAATCGAGCAACAGCATATCTCGTGTCGCCCATTTTCCATTTCCTTCACAAATCATTGGATCAACCGAGTGCAGTAAGCGCCGGTCATCAATCAAAATAGAATCAAGCGGTTTTTTT
The DNA here is from genome assembly GCF_042664895.1 of Iodobacter arcticus. Taxonomy (NCBI): domain Bacteria; kingdom Pseudomonadati; phylum Pseudomonadota; class Betaproteobacteria; order Neisseriales; family Chitinibacteraceae; genus Iodobacter; species Iodobacter arcticus. The sequence continues at coordinate 83,711 of NZ_JBHTBQ010000009.1, read as the reverse complement.
AACTCACAACTTGTAATTAACTCTTGGTGGTCATCATAAATATGGCTTTGAGCGAGCAGTACATTTTTACGCCCAATCATAATTTGAGCAACATATGCATGTCCGTCGCGGTGAATTCCTTCTGGCGTTGGATTTCCCTTTAATGAGACATTGCCAATAATTCGTATTTGATGCGCATATACCAAACACTCGGCATGATCGTTTTGCAATTTATCATAATGGAAACGAATCAGCCCTCTGATTAACTTTGAATTCGCAATTTTTTCTTCTATCGGTTCGAAACTACGAGCAAGCCCTCCATTCAGATGATTGACATCCTTAGACTGAAAAAACTCCCCCTTAGGCAAACATTCTAATGCCATGTTTTCTTTACTTATTTTCCAACGTGCAAAACGCCGCTGACGATAATTTCCTTTATCCATCATAAATCGATCAATTGGAAGACGGGAATAAGACTCTCTAAGATCCTGAAATTCTTTTGAATATAAATCTATATCTGTAGATTCATAATTATCAGCGCAAAATAGGACAAAACCCTTATTTGCCAAAGAAGGTTCCATATCGAAAGAAAATGGTGTTTTTTGAACTTGAAAAGCATAAGTACTTCTTTCTTTCTCTTGCTGAATCATTACAAGCTCCTTATTATTTATCTTAGGAAATTAAATATTTAATTGTCTTATTATTTCAAATAAAAACTAAAAACTAAAAACTATTAATTTCATTTATACATAAAAATGCCATTTATATATTATCAATAAAAAATTAAATAACTTTATCTGATTGACCTATTTAGGCGTAAATTTTAAGAAAAAATTTAAATAAAATACTGTGAGTGGTATTAATATAATTGATATTTTCATTATTTTTTACCAACATAAAAATTCTTCAAAATTACAAACAAATCATGCAAGCAATAATAAACACTAAAGAATTTTGACAGCAAATCGACAGAAACAGGACGTTAGACCATTGACATATCATTGTCAAGAAAATAACTTCGAATACTTTTGTTTAAAACGCCATTAGCATTGAAATATAACGGTTTAATTTTTTTATTTTGCATGAAAAATCAATAATTGCTAATAAAATTACAGGGATAGGAAATACGGGAATCCCCCAATAAAAGCCTAATTTATTTAAAAATAAATGCATAGAATGCGTGCATACAAAATTTATCACCAAATTCAAATAGCGAGCAAAAAAGTCATCCATGAATAAAAAATTAACCCACAGAAATAGAATAGCTAACATTAGATCGCTATAAAAAGGTGGAGATCAATGTTTGATCAAGGCAACACAAGTATATGTCTGGATGATTAGCGGATAGAACATCAGCTAGAACTGAAAACTAAATCTTATTTACAAGATTAATTAACTATATTGCTAGTGTTTGTTGACGTTTGATTTACGGCTGTGTTGGCTGCAGTTTTGGGGCTAAAATAGGCTGACGGAGTAAGAAATGCGGTTAATACATTTTCTGTTGTGCATGGTTTTTCTGCAATCTGCATGCAATGTGATGGCAGCTCCTTTTAAGGTGATTTTTATCCCTAAAGGTGCGACCCATATTTTCTGGAAAGAAATAGCACGTGGGGCTGAGGATACAGCAAAGAATTTAAATATTGAGATGGTTTGGCGAGGGCCAAGTCTTGAGGATGGCGTTGATGCGCAGGCTCGTATTATCGATTTTTATATCCAGCAAAAATATTCCGGAATTATTTTAGCGCCTAATTCTCCGGAGAAGCTCGATAAAACGATTCAGGAGGCCATCAGAAAAGGAATCAAGGTTGTGGTCGTGGATTCCCCACTCACAGCGCAAAATAAGCTGCCTTATGTAGGAACAAATAATAAGGAAGCAGGTGCGCTTGCTGCAGCTCAAGCAGCAAAAGATTTTCCGCAGGTAAAAAAAATACTGCTTCTTCGCTACTCGCCCCAGCATAGCTCAACATCACAGCGTGAGCAGGGGTTTTTAGAACACATACGTAAGCTGCTGCCCCAGGCTGAAATTATTGACAATCAATACACTGGTATTACGGTGCAGAACGCCGAATCGAGTTTGCATACTATTCTGGCCCGAATACCCGATATAGAGCTTATTTTCACCCCCAATGAATCAAGCACCGAAGGGGCGGTACGCGCACTTAAAGCAAAAAATCTTTCTGGAAAAATAAGGCATTACGGTTTTGATTTTAATCACAAAATTAATGAGGCCATCAAAGATGGCAGCCTGAATGGCGTTGTGATTCAAGACCCTTATTTAATGGGGAAAAAAGCCATGCACACACTATTTGAATTACTTGAAAATAAGCAGATCCCTGCCTTGTTAGAAACTCCTGCCCTTTTGATTACGCATAAAAATATGAATAATCCAGAAGTCAGGTCAAAAACAGATCCATTTCTAAAGCTCTATGCTAGATAAGCAAGACGGATATCGCTTAGGGCAGGTTTTAAGCTTACGCTGACGAGAATAGGGTGAAACCCACGGGTATTGTTAAATAAATGCGCGAGCTTCACCACCCCCAATCAAGACTTAAATATGGGCGTACGATTCGCCGCTTTACTGCGGCCATCTAATTCAGCGATCAAAACGGGTAATTTAGCTTTAGCTGCCTGCTTTAGCTGCTCGCTAGCCTCGGTATAGACTTTAGTTGAACGAAACCAATCGGCACTGATGCTATCCCCTAAACGATCAGAGATCAGATGCCAAGCATAAGCATCGACCAGAGTGTTTTCCTGCAAATAAAGTTCAGAAATAATCCCCGCGGAGCGAATATTGCCTGCCACTAAAGCATCTTTGAAAGTAGATTTAGCTTGATTGGCGTAATCTGTTTGAGGATTATAATCAGGGTTTTCCGGGTTTTTATTTAATTCAAAATAATACTTTTCACCCAAATGCACCATCGCATAAGCGTCCCCTGACTTAGCCATTTTCTTTAAGCTTTGCAAATCACGTGTTAAATAATCCGCTGGCACCATATAACCCAAAGCTTCCATTTTTTTACGGCGGGCCGCTTCTTCAGGGCTAATTACTTCTTTATCTGGCACATTCATTACGGTATTTAAATGAGGGAGTGTTTTGAGCTCATCGCTGCTTAAATCAATATTTTTGTTTTTAGCAAAAGGCGATGCCTGCAACATGGCCGACTGATTGATGCTTTGATTTTTTTCAGAAGAATCTGCCCCCGCCAAAGAATGTGGTAAAGCTTTATCCTGTGGCTGAACACCCGTTATAAAATTAGTTATAACCGGTGATGCTTGTGATATTAAAAAACCTGTGGCAACGGTTAATACAACTACAACAGCCAGAACTCGTTTTTTCATATTCTGCCTCACACGAAGCCCCAATCCCTGCTTAAAGCAAGAATCGGGGTAGTTTTTAAATCATTATCTTGGCAAATTATTCAGGCATTTTCTTAGATCGCCCTGAGCGTAGCCCCAACGGGTAAAGGCATCTCGCTGAGCAGGGGTACCGTGCGTGCCATAATCAGCGGCAGCCCGTGCGCTACTGACAGCGGCTTCCAGAAATGGTTGATACCCCAGCCTGTTTACTGCAAAGCGAATAAATGATCCACCATTGCAATCAGCTTGCAGCTCCATATAAGGGGCTTTTAAATTAATCCCCCTGATAAACTGAATTGAATGGCCCCATTCATGAGCCAGCACCATTTTTGCTGCATAACTGCCGTGCTGATTTTCCTGAGACTGCAAAAACTGTGTGCCAACGCTGATCGTGTAAGGGCCGCAAGCATAGGCGGTTGGGCTTGGTTCACCGCATGCACGCTGATTAATATAAATCGTTGGCCGTGCATACTGACCTTTTTCCTGACTGATCTCTAAGCCAGACTTATTAATGTAAGCTTGATTCACCGTAACCGCATTTACTGATTGCGATAGGCCGGCTAATCCCATGACCAAGACAAGTACCAAATGAGTTTGTTTTATCATTTTCATCTCCTTAGTGTGCTGGTTTCTTGTTACGCATGTTTTACTTTGAAAGCAATTAATGATTAATAATCAATCACTTCCAGCAACAGATCATCAGACCAATGACAAAGAGATGTCAAGCAAGCACATAAAAAAGTATATAAAACTAACAATAAAGCAACACACTCATTCTCTATTCCTACTCTAGGCTTTTGGCTAACATCAGCAACATTCCCGCTGTTGCCCCCCAAACCACTCGTCCATCATGCTCCAGAAAATGAGTAAAGCCCCGCTGACCATTACGCTCAACCATTCTGCGTTCAAAGCGGCGCACATCCAGCAAGACCGACAACGGTAACTCGAACACCTCGGCCACTTCATTTGGATCCGGTGCCAGTTCAAAGCCCGGCTGCAAAACCCCCACTACTGGCGTGACCCTAAAGCGGCTAATAGTGAAATACTCTGCAAGGCAAGCAATCACCTCTACCCGATCAGCAGCAATACCGGTTTCTTCTTGCGTTTCACGCAAAGCAGTGGCGATCAGATCCACATCCTGTACTTCATAAGCACCACCGGGGAAGCTCACTTGGCCCGCATGGGTAGAAAGATGAGCGGCGCGCTCTGTAAACAAAACCGTCGTACCCGCAGGGTGCAAGACTAAAGGAATGAGCACAGCGGCCGCACGGCTATTTGCTAAAGCCCCTCCGGCCAAATCGCCCGATACTGTTTTTTTTGCTGCATTTAACTTCACTTGCAACCAAGGAGTTATTTGATTCGAGCTTGGCAAGATCACGACGATACCTATTATTTTTACGATCCATTTTTATAAAAACTCAGTGCTCATGCACGATCCCCGCTAATTCTGCCGTTCACGTAATCGCTGGCCCACGGCACGGCCTAAAGAGATAATTTTGGCATGAAAAGGCCAAGCTTCATTCAGCTCTTTTTCACGGCCTGTTTGCTCTACTTTTTTACATAAATCAGCCAATGATTGTGCGCCCAACTGAGCGGCGGCTCCTTTTAGTTTATGCGCACAGTTCACTACCGCATCGCCATCACCTGATTCGATTACCGCGCCTAAATTAGCGAGGCACTCGTCCAGAGTAGGCAAAAACAACTGAATTAATTCATCAGTCATATCCATACCCAGCATGGTTTTCAAATCTTCAAAGGTATGATTAATGCTGGCCATTTCTTTATCAATCTCTTCGGGGCTAATTGACGAAATCATAGGATCTCCACTCTGGGCAATGGTAACTTGCTCATTTAACTGATTTGAGAAAAACCGAGACAACACACGAATCAAATGTTCGGCAGTAATTGGTTTGGCAATAAAATCATTCATCCCCACTGCATAGCACCGCTCTTCATCCACTTTAAATGCATTGGCAGTTAAAGCCACAATAGGTACCTGACTTTGCTTTCCTGATAATGAACGAATCAATGCCACCGAGGTGTAGCCATCCATTTCTGGCATCTGGCAATCCATAAACACCAAATCATAATGACCTTTTTGTACTGCATTCAATGCCTCTAAACCATTACATGCCACATCCACTTTACAGGCTAACTTCTGCAGCATCATCATGACTACTTTCTGATTAATCGGATTATCCTCTGCCACCAGAATATGTAAATTCAGGCGCTCGATATCCTGTGCCAACAGTTGCTTTACTTTGATTGGTGCGCTTTCAACAATATGCAAAGCACCCTCAATACAATGCCGCAATTGTCTTTCTGAAGCAGGCTTGGCTAAGAAAAATGCCAGCGGATGAGCCGCACGATAGCCATCATCAATCATTGGATGCCCCAGATAAATCAGCGGCACCTGAGGCGCAATGGCACGAATGCGATGGTTTTGCCCGGCTATCTGCTCATAACGTGCATCAATAATAACTAAAATATACACCTCAGTAAGCTGCTCCAGCGCAGCTAAACCCTGCTCTAAATCTGTATAACAATCAGCAGCTAAACCCAAACGCCCCAGCATCATTTGCAGTGATTCAGCATGTGCGGCAAATAGATCAAGCACCAGCACTCTGTTTGAGGGATGCTCATTCTGCACGGGTGCGGGTGGCTCGGCGTCAGTCACATTAAAAGGAATTTCAAACCAGAATTCAGCCCCTTCACCAAGCAAGCTTTCCACTCCAATGCGCCCCTCCATCGCCTCAATTAATCGCTTGCAAATAGATAGACCTAAGCCCGTGCCGCCAAATTTTCGCGTCATCGAATTATCTGCCTGAGTAAAAGGCCTAAATAATTCACTTTTAAGCTGCTCAGAAATCCCCAGCCCCGTATCTTTTACCTGCACCCGGATCAAGGCCTGCTGGTTATCAAGCGCCTCGCTCGATACCCGAATCACAATATGCCCGCTCACCGTAAACTTAATCGCATTATTCATTAAATTTAATAAAATCTGTTTTACCCTTACAGGGTCCCCCAAAACACGCTCAGGAACCGACGGGGCAACCACACAGGCTATTTCTAAATTCTTTAAATAGGCCTTAGGCATACCAATAAATAAAGCCTCTTCACATAGCTGCCGCAAATCAAGCGCAACACAGTCCAGCTCTAAACGACCGGCTTCAATTTTAGAAAAATCTAATAAATCATTCACAATTGCTAGTAATGAATTACCCGCGGTATGAATTGAATCAATCAAATCACGTTGCTGAGGATTAAGCTTGCTTTCCTGCAGCAAAGCAGAAAAACCAAGCACCGCATTAAGTGGAGTACGAATTTCATGGCTCATATTGGCTAAAAATTCGCTCTTGGCCCGGCTTGCCGCCTCGGCCAGTAAAGTGGCGGCTTGTAGCGCATCTTCATTCATTTTTCTGGCATGAATATCAATATTCACCCCCAGAATACGTAGCGGCTCACCTCTTGGGCCAAAGGCATTCACCCTGCCCACTCCCAGAATCCAGCGCCAGCTGCCATCTTTGGCACGCATTCTGAATTCAGCAGAATACGTCGGTGTTTTGCCATCAAAGTGAGCCTGCAATACTTGTCCGGCAATCACTAAATCATCCGGATGCGTTAGGCCAGACCAGCTATTAATGTTGTGTTTTATTTCAGATAATTCATAACCCAGCATTTCAGCCCATTGCCCGCCAAATAGCACTTCATTTGTAACGATATTCCAATCCCAAATCCCTAAACCTGCACACTGAATAGTTAAATCCATTCTTTTTCTGCTCTCATTCAGCGCCTCTTCATGCTTTAGAATTTCAGTGATATCTTCATGCGATCCAACCATTCTGACTACATCACCAGATTCATTTTTTAAATGAACTGCCCGGCTGCGCACACTCACCCAATGACCTGCTTTATGCTTAAAGCGTAAAGTGACTTCAAAACGATCTGACATGCTCTGATTAAATTCATGCGTTAAGCGTAAAAATCGTTTTCTATCTTCCGGATCAATTAAATAATCCCATGTTGCCAAATTGTTTTCTAACTCATCATCCTGATAGCCAAAATTTTCTTTCCATTGGGATGAAAACCAAACTTCGCCGGTTTGCATATTCCAATCCCAAATTCCCTCTTTTGCAGCTTGTGCTGCCAGAGAAAAACGCTCTCCTGATTCCCGCAAGGAGTGTTCAGCTTCTTTTAATGAAGTAATATCAAAATTAATGCCAATAACACGTTCAGCGTGATCTTTTTCATTTAATATTAATTTTCCATGCATGGAAATATAACGAATACTACCATCTGCGCGGGTAATTCTGACTACTTCACACAAAGACTCGCCACCATGTAACATGGCATGAACTGCACCATCAAATTTAACAATATCTTCCCGAACAATCCGGCCAGACCAATTCGCATAATTCACATTAAAAGAAATGGCATCTAAGCCATAGAATGAATACATTGTTTCATCCCAGTGAATTTCATTTTCTTCCAACCACCAATCCCATATCCCCAGATGGGCCGCATTGATTGCCAAATTAAGCCGCTCTTTAATAATTATTTTTTCTTTATCCTCAATTAAAGCAGGCTTTGCCAGCACCCCGACTATTATTTTATTTTGTGCAAAAAAATAAAAGGATAAACTTGCACTAAAAGAATCACCATCATAATCAACCCCATTCAGCACTAAGGGAGGATATTCAGTTTTATTTTTTGAATGAGACATGCAGCTTTGGATGTTTTTTTCCAGTATTTCGGATGATAAATCAAGAAATAAACAGCAAATATTTTTACCACACACATCTGCAGCCGTTAATTTAAAAAGTTTCTGTGCTGCTTCATTAATATTTAAAATTTGTCCCTGCTGATTAATTTTAAGCACTAAGGATCCAACTTCGCTGAGCGCTAAAAATATTTCATTTTCCTTCTTTTTTTCCAGCTGATCGCGCAGCTGCAAATAACTATTTCTAACATTTATAATAATATAAAAAACGTAACCTCCTCCCATGCTAATGATAAGACCAAAGATAAAAATCCACAGACCATTATTACTTTTATAAATAATTTCAAATTCAGGCCGACTCTTCATTATTATTTTTATTTTTTTACCGCCATAATCAAATATTACCTCCCTGTTAAATAATGAATCTATTTTTTCAACTTCATTTTTATCGCCATTCACAAAACGGCTTTCATATATTTTATACGGATGCTTATTAGGTAATCCTGCAATTAACATTTTATACTCTATAAAACCACCATACTCCAGATTAATACTTTCCATCATTTTTGCCGCACTCACAGGCGCGTATATAAATCCCTGTAATGTGCCTTGTCGATCAAAAAATTTATTTATTCTTGATTCAAACCGATACCAAGGAGAAAAAACAAAAAAATCTGCATGATGCAAAGAAGAAAACAAGCTAGAGGAAACAATCACCTCTTTATCTTTACGAATCGCCCATATTAAATCACTGACCACGGCATGGTCTGTAGAAAAATCATAGCCACGCACATCCACTTTAAAAATGCCCGGCTCTAGTGCTTCAATAATATAGGCATCTGTATTTAAGCTAGAGACACTCGCCATTCTTAAGGAAATATTTGAAAAATCACTAGCCCATTTTGCCTGGTAAGCCGTTCGATTCACCTCACTCACCTGCCTTACTAAGCCAATAGATAAAGCCCCCGGCTGCGAAGAGGCTAGATCTAAAAATTGCATATAGCGTAAAAACTCTACCGGCTGATTGGCACTGACGCCCGAAAAAGCATGCGCCCGGCGCAAGCCATCGCCGTAGCTGCTCATCCGGTTTTGCACAGCACTCACTAAACGGCTGCTCGTTTGTAAAAAGGCCGCTTCAGCCCGCTCGTTTTCCATTCGATCAATCAAAGAGGCAAATACACCGCTAGTAGCAATGCTGAGTAAGCCAAGCAAAAAAGGGCTTCGCCACAGCGTATTCTCCCTAGAAAATCGGCGAAAAAATGGCTCCATTGCTTACTTGTTACCTACATATCTGCATTGCCTATCAATATAGTGACCGTCGTGGCGGCTTGCCAGATAAAGACTAAAAATCATGACGAATACATTTCGCTTTATGTAACCTAAAAAAAATACAACCCTGATTAATATAAAAAACGATGCTATTTCATCGCCTTTACACAGGCTTTTTTCGGTAATGCCACAAATATCTATGTATTCACCTCGCGGTCTAACCAAATATTGGGGATAATTCCCTATTCTCTTTATTCCTTGGTTTTCGCCACGATGCCGCGCAAGATTCTCGTTACCTCAGCCCTTCCCTACGCCAATGGTGCGATTCACCTTGGCCACCTTGTTGAATATATCCAAACTGATATCTGGGTGCGTTTTCAAAAGCAGCGCGGCAATCAATGCCATTACGTCTGTGCGGATGACACACACGGCACGCCAATTATGCTGCGCGCTGAAAAAGAAGGCCTGACACCAGAAGCGCTGATTGCACGCGTACACGGTGAGCACACCCGTGATTTCGCAGGATTTCATGTTGATTTTGATAACTTTTACTCGACCAATTCGCCTGAAAACCGCGAGCTGGCTTACCGTATTTACGGCAAATTAAAAGAAGATGGCAAGATCGCCAGCCGCACCATTAACCAGCTTTACGATCCTGTTAAAAACATGTTTTTGCCTGATCGCTTTGTTAAAGGCGAATGCCCAAAGTGCGCGGCTAAAGATCAATACGGTGATAATTGTGAAGTCTGTGGTGCAACTTATAGCCCAACCGAACTCAAAAACCCGTACTCCGCTGTTTCAGGCGCAACGCCAGAGCTGCGCGAATCGGAACACTATTTCTTTAAGCTGGGCGAGTGCGAAGACTTCCTGAAAGAATGGACCACCACACCCGGTAAGTTGCAAAAAGAAGCATCCAACAAGATGCAGGAATGGTTTGAAGCCGGTCTTTCAGACTGGGATATCAGCCGCGATGCGCCCTACTTCGGCTTTGAGATTCCAGATGCGCCAGGCAAGTATTTCTATGTGTGGCTGGATGCACCAGTTGGCTATATGGCCAGTCACAAAAATCTGTGCGATCGCCTTGGCTTAGATTTTGATAGCTATTGGAATAAAGATTCTGATGCCGAGCTATATCACTTCATCGGCAAAGATATTCTGTATTTCCACGCGCTATTTTGGCCAGCCATGTTGGAATACGCAGGCTACCGCACGCCAACCGCCATTCACGCCCACGGCTTTTTGACCGTAGACGGCGCAAAAATGAGCAAGTCGCGCGGCACCTTTATTACCGCCGAATCCTATCTCAAGCATCTAAACCCAGAATGGCTGCGTTATTACTTCGCGGCTAAATTAGGCAGCGGCGTGGATGATCTGGATTTAAATCTGGAAGACTTCAGCGCTCGGGTTAATTCGGATTTAATCGGCAAATACGTCAATATCGCCAGCCGCGCCGCAGGCTTTATCAGTAAGCGTTTTGAAGGTCGCTTGCACGATGGTATTTTCACCGCCACCGATTACCCGCTGATGGATCGCATCGTGGCGCTACAAGGCCAGTTGCAAGGCGCTGGCGAAAAACTGGCCGCGCTTTATGAAGCACGCGAATATGGCCGCGCCATCCGTGAAATTATGGCGCTGACCGATGAAGTGAATCAGTACGTCGATAGCGTAAAGCCTTGGGCGATGGCAAAAGATCCTGAACAAAGCTTGCATCTGCATGTGGTTTGCAGCTTCTTGATTAATGCTTTCCGTATTCTGACCATCTACCTCAAACCGGTGCTGCCTAAGCTGGCTGCGGATGTAGAGCAATTTTTGAATGTTGCCCCGTTTACTTGGGACGATGCACAGGTCTTGCTGCTGGATCACACCATTGAGACTTATCAGCATCTGATGACCCGAATCGACCCAAAAAACATTGCTGCCATGGTTGAAGAAAATAAGCAAAATCTGGAAGCCACCGCGCCTGTGGCCAAGCCAGATTATGAAATCCCGCCGCTTGAAGAAACGATCAGCATCGATGACTTTATGAAGATCGATCTGCGCGTGGCCATGATTACCGAAGCCAAAGCTGTAGAAGGTGCGGATAAATTAGTTTCCTTAACGCTGGATATTGGCAACGAAACCCGCCATGTATTTGCCGGTATCAAGGCCGCGTACAAGCCAGAAGACTTGCAAGGCCGCATGACCGTGATGGTGGCGAATCTTGCGCCGCGCAAAATGAAATTCGGCGTGTCGGAGGGCATGGTACTGGCTGCAGGAGGGGACGGTGGCTTGTATATTCTGAGCCCGGATACCGGAGCCAAGCCTGGTATGCGCGTGAAATAAATCGCGAGTACGCCGCCATTCGTGGCGGTTTTTTTTGCTGACTTTTTGCCGACTTTTTGTGAAGGATCAGGCCATAAGCGCCTTGCTCACTGATATCTCAGGACTTGGTTTATATTAATGTCCCCAATTAAAATTGTAGGGCGCACTCGAAGCGAAGCGCAGTGCGCCATGAACAGGGCGAACTCCAAAACTGGTTTTTCGTGCTCTATGGCGTACTGCGCTATCGTTGAGCGACTAAAACCGTCGCTCAACGAAGCTTCGAGTACGCCCTACCTGTAAAGGTAGATTCCTGACCTTCCCTTTTAAAAAAGAGCCCTATGCTAAAACGCCTCCTCTCCATCAGCCTCTTGCTCAGCAGCCAAGCCTACGCCGAGACAAGTGATGTCTTACAAAAAAAACCAGCCGCATTTAAGCTGGGTTTTGAAACCATTACCCTGCCTAACGACGAAAGCATGGGCATGGTAGGCGGTAGCTATTTAATCGAAACGCTGCCCGGCCTCTATCTTGGCCCAGCAGCCTATGGTGCGATTACAGGCGAGCGCGGCGGTTTCTTTACCGGCGGCGGTGAAATCACTTACCGCCTCCCTGTAACCGAACAAATCAGCGTAGATACCGGCTTTTATCTAGGCGGCGGCGGCGGCGGCGCAGCAGGCGTGGGTGGCGGGCTGATGCTGCGCCCGCATATCGATTTACTTTGGGATTTTGGTGGCATTCGTGCAGGGATTTCTGCCTCGGAAGTGCGTTTTCCAAGTGGCAACTTCAGCAGTCGCCAGCTGGGCGTGATGATTTCTGTCGACGATACATTTAGCTATAGCGATGCCAATCGTATCGGCCAATACCTGAGTGCCACTCGCAGGGGCGGCGTGGGCTTTGATCGTATCGCCGTGATTGCAGCACAATCCAAGCCACAGGGTAATAGCGTTAAAACCACTACCGGAGCAGCAGCGCCAGACAGCACCTCTTATGCGGGCTTTTTAATGACGCAATCGCTGAATAATGGCTGGTTATGGGGCGTAGAAGCGGCCGGAGCAGTGAAAGGATCTTCCGATGGCTATGCCGAAGTCTTGGGTACATTCGGCTGGGAATACACGTTTAACTCATCATTACGAGCAGGCACACGCGTGGCGCTGGGCATGGGCGGTGGTGGAGCGGTGGATACGGGCGGCGGCGCTTTGGGAAAAGCAGCGATCTTTGGCACGTATCAAATCAGCCATGATCTTGATTTAACTTTAGAAACAGGCCTATCCAAAGCCTTTGACGGCAGCTTTAATGCCCGCTACGCCAGCTTGCAACTCGGCATGGCGCTGGATCACCCGCATGCAAGTGCCGATATTCTGAACCGGATTGAAGGCTGGGAATGGGATGCCAGCGCGCAGCACTACACCAGCGCAGCCCGCCGTGATGGCAGTAAACGCAGCATGCAAAATATCGGCTTTAAATTAAACCGCGAAATGGATAATGGCTTTTATCTCAGCGGCCAGGCGCATAGTGCCTTGGATGGCGGCGCAGGTGGCTATTCGGTTGGCTTAATCGGCGCGGGCTGGGAAAGCCCAGAAATCATTGGCAAATTACGCCTTAGTGCAGAAATGCTGATCGGTGCAGCAGGCGGCGGCGGGGTTGATTCAGACGGCGGAGCCATCATGCAGCCTATGGCTTATGCCAGCTACCCCATCAGCAATAACTGGCGACTAAAAGCCGGTGCAGGCGTGGTGAAATCATTCAAAGGCGAGTTAAACAGCCCCGTGCTTGATTTATCAATCGGCTACCGCTTCGGCCTGCCACGGCGCTAAAAGCCAGTCACTGCATAACAAAACCCAAGTCTTGAACCACGGAGACAAGGAGAACACGGAGGGCCACGGAGAAAAACACAAAAGGTTTTCTCCGTGAAACTCCGTGTTCTCTGTGAACTCCGTGGTTCAAGATCTGGGTTTTCTAGCTAAAACAAGCCACCATCCTAGCTAAATACGCCTCACAGCCCGGCTCGCCTTCGCTAGGTGCCCAGCTGGCTTTTTCGCTATCGCTCAGCGGCACATAAGGGCCGGCCTTGCTTTCAAAAAAGACCGAGCCACTTTCCAGCGCCACCATGCTATGAAACGCGCCAGCAGGAATATTGATTCCCAGATTGCCATCGGCTGAAAGCACAACTTGCTCGGTCATCTCACCTGCTTCATCAAAAATCAGCACCCCAAAACGCCCGCTCAGCGCAATCATGGTTTCGTCTTTTTCCACATCAGAATGGCGATGCGGCTGCACATAAGTGCCCGGCTCCAGAGCATTCAAAAGTCGATGACAGGCCGATTCATTACTGGCATGAAAATTCAGATTTTTACGCAGCCTTGGGCTGGTTTTTGCTGCTGCGGATAAATCAAGCAAGGTCTCGTTATTAATTAAACTAATCATATTATTTATCTCAATTTGGAATGCTTTGGAGTCCGGCACTATGCCGTTTTCCAACCCGGCAAGGGAAATACTTTATCGTAAACCCAGTTATAGACAAAGGCATAAACCAGATAAAAAGTGGCAAAGCCTAAATCCATAATAAAGGCTTCCCAAAGACCAATATTCAGCCACCATGCCACCAGCGGTAGGCTAACAAATAAGAGGCCACCTTCAAAGCCAAAGGCATGCACGATGCGCTCTAAAGTATTTTTCTTTACACGCTTTTTCCAACGCGCTAGTAAATAATCAAAGCCTAGGTTGTAAACATAATTCCAGACCGCCGCAATCACCGACATCGTTACCGCCAATACACCCAAATCCTGTACCGAAAAGCCAAATGCCCAGTGGGCCAATGGTACAAATAGCAAAAAGCCAATCACCTCAAAACCAATGGTCTGGCGGATACGATCACCCCTACTTCTCATCTGTACTTTCATACTGCTCACTCATTGCAAAGATAGCCACCATAGTAAACTGCTTCTATGATGGTTGTTAGTTGGAAACCATCACAAAAGCAGATAGATGAAATATTCATTAGATCAACTCAGCGCTTTTAAAGCTGCGGCAGAATGCGGATCTTTCTCTGCGGCAGCCCGCCGCTTGGGCAAGGCGCAATCACTAATTAGCACGGCCATTGCCAATTTAGAGATCGATCTGGGCGTCAGCTTATTTCATCGTGAAGGCCGCTACCCCCAGCTCAGCGCAGAAGGAGCGCGACTTTTGCCTGAAGCGATCGCTATTTTGCAGCGCTGCGATCAACTTAGCGGCATTGCTCATGGGCTGGCTGCGGGGCAAGAAGCCAAGTTACGTTTAGCTGTAGATGATTCAGCCCAAATGCCTTGGCTGGGGGATTTACTTGAACAGCTTGCGGTAACATTCCCATACTTAGAATTAGAGCTGTTATTCCCCATCATGGAAGATCTGCACGGGCTACTACTCTCTGGCCGGGTCGACTTAGGCATCAGCTATGAGGCCGCCGAGCATCCTAAAGAGCTGGCTTTTCATGCCCTTAGGCAGTGCAAAATGCAGTTTGTGGTATCGCGCCAACACCCCTTAGCCCTAGAGAAAACGGTAAGCCTAGAAATGCTACAAAACCATCGGCAGCTAATGGTTACTGGCCGCCACAGCGGTGCAGAAAAAGAGCGTTTTAGATATTCGCCATCAGTCTGGTGGGTAGAAGGCGATTGGCCCGTGCTGGAGCTGGTGCGTCGTGGCTTAGGCTGGGCTTGCCTGCCCAATCATTTTGCCGATGCCGCCCTACAGGATATTGTGCAACTTCCACTGCAATTTTCAGAGAACCGTTTACAAGTCGGCGTGCAGCTGGTCTGGCATCCTGCACACCCCTTAGGGCTGGCAGGACAATGGCTGAAAGAGGCTTTAATTCACAAATCGAGCCAAATAATGGATCAATTGGGGTGAAATAAGCCCCTATTCAAGTTGTGGATGAGCCAAATAATTCAAACTGCCAGACTCTCGGTATAATCCCCTTTTTGCCACCTCAGTACAGGCCAGCCATGTACCTTCCAGATCCTCGCCTCTACGCTAGAGTTAACGCACAAAACCCAATTATCCGACTCTTGATGTCACTGCTGACCGAATCGTCCAGTGTTCTCGTGAGTCAAAAACGCGAAGAACTCACGCGCCTACTCGCCGACACCCTTGCGATCAATGACCACGCCGCCTTAAACGCCGCCATGACGCAAGCGCCGTCTTTAGATGCCTATCTGGAGCTATGGAGCCTGCTGCGCGCAGCCGTAGAAACCGCGCCAAAAGATGCAGAGCAATACGCCATTCCTTTTGCGATCCCCGTTATTTTGGTGGCAGGTTTTAAAGGCACAACCGAGCTTGCTGGCCAGCTCAAAGATGTCGACGCCGTGCTTGCCCTATTAAAGCAGCACGAAGTCGTCGCGCCCGATGCCGACGTTTGGCTATCCGCCAAATTAGTCCATGCAGAAACACTGGCCGGTGTAAATCCATCGCAACTCAGCCAATGGCGTGATCAATTGCAATACGCCTCTGGCGGCTTACCCATCGATTTAAACACCTCCCCGATGCCGCTAAAAGACGAAGCCGTTTTCCTGCGCTATCTGGTGGGCGTGGCGATGCAAAAGAAAGATGCAGCACCCGCAATCAAGCTGGGCGGCAATCTGGGCGCTTGGGGCATGCAGCTGGCTAATTTAATTGGCGAGCAGCTTAAAACTAACGGGGTGACTTTATTCCCGATCCCGCGCACGCCGATGCCGTGGCTGATCGCCGGTGAAGCTGGCCGCGAAACCCAGCTAGAAACCCGTTTGCAACTGATGACCAGCAATGCACTACGCAGCATCCGCAGCAAAGGCCGCACGCCAGTGATCTGTATTGCCGCGCACGAAAACGCCGAAGTGCGCATGACCTTTTCAACGATTGAAGACGCCGAACGCTGGGAAGGCTTTGTCTGGCCACTATCGGCTTGGGATCATGTCGAAAAAATCCACCAATACGCGGTAGAACTCTTCCGTGAATGTATGGTGACCGACATTCGCATTATCGAAAACGTACAGCCTGATATGGATAGTGATCAGTTACCGTTTTTTGTGACGGCGCATATTAAGGCGGTTGTGCAGCATTAATTGATTTTCGTAGGGCGGGTGCAACCCGCGAGCAATATCTAAAAGTACACGGGTTGCACCCCATATGCGCTAAGCAAAGTCAAAAAGACCTTTTTAGTGCCTTCGGCACGTTAATTTAGGTGCGGCATCCCCGCGGGGACTCACTTTCTTGCTTCGCCAAGAAAGTAAGCAAAGAAGGCGACCCCACGAAACACGAAGGCCCCTGCGCTGCGGACAATCGAGTCGGCGGCGGGCGGGATTGGCTCGTTCCTCGCTCCCTTGCCGAAACCCCGCCCCGCTTGTTCCTCGCTCCGGCGTGTTTCAAGGGGTGAGGGGGTGTGAGATAAATCCACAGGGGTATGCACGATAAGTGGGACTGACTGGGATGATACGGGAAGCTTTGGGACTGTTGAAGTGAAATACTCTTGCTGCAGGTGAAAACCAAAACGAGCCACAATTTGGCTCGTTTTTGTTTACACAAACAGATCCTGCTGCCTGCGGGCGATCTCTTCCAAGCGTACTGTTTTGACTATCTTATAGATCCACTGCAGCGACACGCCAAATTTGCGGGCTAGGTCGCTGTGATTGGTACCGTCAAATTGATCATAAATGAGCTGGTCCCGTTTGGATAATTTCACCGACAAGCCCATCGGAAAATAAATATTCTGTCCGCCCCAATGCGCGGCCATCCGGTCTGCAATCTCGCTGGCCAATTGCGCGGCTTTTTCCTTATCGATATTCGCCAGCTCAATTAATGCCGCTGCAATATTGTCGGTTAAATCGACCAGCAACTCTGGCCCCTTGCTACGAAAATCTTTGCTCATGATTTTTCCTTTGAATGATTCAAATGATCCGTCATGAATTCCCACGCCGCGTGCATCGGATCAAACGCGCCACGGCTGATGAGGCTGAGCAATCTTGCCATCTCAACCTTCACCTCTTCAGTGCAGCCAGCAGCATTCACATCTTGCTGCAGCTTCGCCACGGCGGCGGGTAGAAACCGCATCGCCCATTTTTTAAGTGATTCAATCAAGGTTTGCGCCTGTCTGTGATTAATCCACTGCAGCGCCTCTACACCCGTAATCCGCTTCACATACGCGCCCAGAGCCGCTTCTGATGGGTTTCTCACACCGCCCAAATCATGCAAAAACAACCACAGCGCCCTGATCTTTTTGCTCGTCTCTTCCTGATCCAGCGGTCGGCTTGAACCAGCCTTTGCAGATGTCACTTTGAAACCTCGCCGCTGTAAATGGGCCAGCACAGCCAGTGCTTTGGAGGCACTTAAATCTTTGGCCGACTCAACACCCGCAACCTCTTTCAACATTGCGCGATAGGTATCGTCATCCATTGCCAGCTGTTTTTTTGCAATATGGATTTGAGCTAAATGAGCGTTGCTTGCCATGATCAGATTCCTGATTAAATTCACTTCGCACAACGCCCTTATGTATAAAGGCGCTGTACGCAGAAAATTAACGATTCAGTGCCGTTTTCAAATCCTTACTCACGCTAAATTTAGCGGCGCGGCTAGCGGCAATCGTGATCGCTTCACCTGTGCGAGGATTGCGGCCCTCACGCTCGGCACGTTCAGCAACCGATAACTTGCCCAGCCCCGGCAAAGTCACATCATCCCCCTTGGCCAGCGCCGATTGCGTTACTTCACCCAAAGCACTGAGAAACGCCTCAGCATCGGCCTTGCTCACTTCACGGCCTTGAAGTTTCATTTTTTCTGTTAACTGATTGATTAAATCTGCTTTAAACATGCTGCTTTGCTCCTTTTGAGCGCTGGAAAGTGGTTTTTTTTGCGGCTGATTAACGCCAGCCGCGAGCGCTTATTTCTGGAAATGTCGGCTTTGATTGCAAGTGCGTTAGGCGGGGATTTCCCGAGCCTTGAGCGGGAAGTTCTCAAAAATTTGAATACTGAACAACACGCCTGCCTTATAAATAACCGTATCTTTCCCTTCTAAGATCAACGACTCTTCGCCGCTTTGAAGTACGATTTTCATATCATCAGGGCTATCAACTACCTTATATAAACAGTCAATTTGCTCTTGGTGCCAATCAATCAGAGCCTCAGCGATCAGATCAATCTCAGATGCATCCATCTCACACCCCCGCAACATCAAGCGAAATCGCTTCGTATTTGCCTTCTTTCCCCACCCGCTCATACACCCGGATATAAGGCACAGTGCCTTGCACCCGCAGGCTTTCGCCCAAGGCCAGCATCGCTAGCTCCCACTTGCCCGTGGCATCCACCATTTGCAAACGGCGCAGGCCCAGCACGCGGCCCGCGCTGATCTTGCCTTCCTTATCCACTTGAAACGCATCGTTCACCAGCACGCGAATATTGGGGTTGGCACCTTCCGACCAGCTATTGACGCACTCATCAATCAGCGCCTTGGCCGCCTGCAGCCCTTCATCGAAGGTCAGCACGTCATGCATGGCACGCACAACCTTGTACTGGCCGTTAAACGTGGTCAGTGTCACATTGCCCTTTTTACCGCCGATGGGTGCGTTGTAGCGTTCAAAACTCAAATCACAAAACGCCTCAACATCACCCATCAAATCCAGCTTGAATTTGCGTAGTAATTCGCGCATTTCCTTCGCTTTAACCACGATTTCTTTAACTAGCTTGTCCCGCTCAATGTCGATCTCTTTGATACTGGCCACGGGGATCAACCGGCCCTTAGCATCTTCCATAAAATCTTCAGGTTTCATGACTTCACTCCCATGCGTTGTTTCAGTTTTTCCAGCTCGCTGCGGGATTTCTGCATACGTTCCGGGGTAAAAAAATTCTGCCCACTATCCGGGCGGGGGATGTACCAGCTTTTAGGCTGATAGCTTTTGCCCTTTTCCCTCGGCGGGGGTAAGTCTGGCGGTGGGCGTTCGTCTATGCCTTCCACACTTGCCGCGATCGCCACCAGCTCCGCTTGGTAATCATTCCAAACTTGCCGACGAGCAAATAAGCGATCCATTCCACCTACAACCAGCAGCTCTACCTTGTCCGCAAGTTCGGCACGGGTGGCCTCATCCAAATCGCGCATCACGCCACTTCCCGCCACAAAATATGCACGTCATACAACTGGGTGCTGTGCACACACACCCGCACGCCCTCTACATCGCGCACCTGCATCTTGCCCAACATCACATTGCGCAATGCCCGGCGAAAAACCGCGTCAATTTCTAACGTGATCGCATCATCACTTGGCACAACTTGCGAGCTAGGGATCACCCGCAGCACCGATACCCCAAATTCACGCAGGCGGCGCAATACTTCGTTCTGGCGGCTCATTACCTCAGGATTCAAGACGCTGCTCATCTCACACCTCCTCAAACCATTGAACAAGACACCCCTGCATTTCAAACTGCCACAGCTCAAATTGCCCCTCTTTGCTGCGCATGTGCTGCACAATCTCCGCGCCAAAATCAGCCTTAAACTTAGCGCACCAGCCTTTTGCGTATTGAATGAGCACAAAGGGCTTGCCCGTTTTTGTGTCACGACTGCCTTGCAACTGCACACTTAACTTCTTACGAATCAACCAGTCGATGGTGCGCATCGATATCATCACGTTTTCAGCCACCTTGACTGCCTCGGCCAGACCGGGGCGTTGTTGAATCCCGATTGCGATACTCATCTCACACCCCCTTGACAACGTCAGCAGTGACAACTGGAGCGCCCACAGACGCAGCCAGATTCATGCACGCAGTCAGCAGGTTGCCGACCGCGAGTGGATACAACAAAGAAACCGATTCATTACGCCCAGTTCGGTTGCTCGCCATAGTCAACTTGGCCCGCAGCGCCTCAATACCGCTCGCGTCGATCACCTCGGCCACCGGCTTATTCATGCGTTGAAACTTGAATTTCAAATAATCATCCAGCCTTGCCCCATCCAGTGGCAGCAGCTCCACTACCTCGCAGCGCTGTACCACTTCGCGCACCTCCGAATTGCGCTCGGATAACTTCGCTTTTAACTCTGGCTGGCCCACCAAGATGATGCTCAGCAGCTTTTTGAAACCCATTTCCAGCTCAAAAAATCGCTTTAAGTGCTTAAGCGTGGCAATCGGCAGAGAGTGCGCCTCGTCGATAATCAAACAATGGCTGTACCCCGCTTGATGGCTGTCGCACAGCGCCGTGTGCAGCTGCTTAAACCGCGCCTCTGGATTAACTCGGTTTCTTTGCAGCGGGGCCACCGCGCTTTTAATCGCCTCAACGATGTCGCTGGCCTTGAGCGTTTTACCGCTTCGATCGTTGCCTTCCATGGCCAAAACGTAGGGGCGGATAATCATGATCGGCAGGTTTTCGCGCAGAATGCGATCCTGCAAATCGCGCATCAGCGTAGTCTTGCCCGCGCCAGATTCCGCCACTACCGCCATCATTCCGCCGTGCTTAGCGGTCTGAAACATCGCCTCGCGCACATAGCGCACATCGGGGCTGATATACATATCTTCGTGCGACTGCACCGCCTCATCCGCAAACGGATCTCGAAACAGCCCAAAATGCTTGCGAGTGGCTTGATGCAAGGTTTGTTTTCTAAGCAACATGACGTCATCCTCGTTGAGTGCAGTTTTTGAATGGTGAATCCGCGCGTTTTGAATCTGATCGTTATTAACCCGAATCCCTGCAAACGCTTCAGGGGTCGGCTCTACATCAAATACATACTGGGTCTGCGCCACAGCAGCGCCGTGCTCCGCTAAAAACGCCAAAATGGTTGCTTTTAATTCATCCATTTTTTTGAGCTTGGGCCAATCGTTGTGGTTAATGATTTGCGCTATGCCCGCATCTGAAACACCAATGGCGGTGGCTAAATCACTTTGCTTTATTAGTAAAGAGTGCAATACGCCTTTTAATCTCAACATTTCAAGCTCCTGATCAGGCTGCTTTAACGATGCGCAGCGGTGTTTTTTTATCTGCCGCAGGGCTAATCAGCTCAGCAAAAATCACATCAATTTGCTCCGGTGGAACGCCACCGGGAAAGCGCTGCTGCAGCCATGCAAAACGATCAACAGACCACTCACCACCGGCGTTTTCAACACGCGGCTTAAGTAATTTTGCAGCTTCAATATGCGATAGCGGAGGGAAAGAAACCTCTGGTGCAGTCAGATCGTGCTCGGTGCCACGTCGAGGCAAATAGGTCGGCAGCTTGGCATCATCGATATGCTTATAAGGATCAAGCTGGCCACCAAAGGGCAATACCTTGGCTTTGCGGGCGGCTTCCGCATCAGTTAAAGAACCTGTTCCAGTCACCAGTTGCTCAATGCTTTTAACGGCGCGTTGTGCCGGTGTTTCAGCGTGGGATTTAAACTCACCAAAAGTCGCGGCTGATTCAGCAAAGCCGTATTCGTTTTTCAGCACCTCAGGCACGATGTGGAACACCTCAATGCCGTCTTCATTCACCAACACCACCTGCGCCGCATCACTGCGCCACGGGTTGCGGGTAATCATCAGCTTTTCGCCCACCATCACATCTGGCACGCTGGACACATCAAACTCACGGCCTTGGAATGAAACCCGTAATTTAGGCGACACCTTGCGGCTTTCTGGCTCGGCCACCGCCAGCTCACGGCACACCTCAACCGAAGGCGCTTTAATCAGTTGGCTGGCTAAAATCGTCATCCACAGCTGATTGCGAGTCTTACCGTGGCGGCTATGTACGGCGGTGGCGTTAAAATGAGCGCGCCATTTCTTAGCCAGTGCATTTAACTCGTCCAAATTAGCCACCGGCTGAAACTTCAAACCTGGCTCAAGCTTGCGTTCGATAATATTGCGGGCGTTTTCAACTTGGCCGGTGGCGCGGGCACTGCCTGCCTTATGCACCACCATCTGGATGCCCAAGGCGCGGCATAGGTTTTTAGTCATGGATGCCGTATTGGCCGAGCCGGGGTCTAGGTTCAGGATCTTCGGCACCCCGTGCAGCAGATCAGCTCCGCCACGCTCCTGCATGGCATTAATCAGCACCGAGCACAGGTTTTCACCCGACTCCGCCCCCATCACATATTCCGCATAAATCCAGCCGCTGCAGTGCTCGGTGATCTCATAACTCCACACCCGGTCCGCCGCAATCCGCGCCACGTTTTTAGGTTTGTTTTTATAAAACTCTGCGTGATCCATCACCCGCAACCCGTTTGCGTTCAGGTCAATAGACGGCTTTAGGTAATACAACACGCACAAACTGGCATCAATTTGCCAAACATGGTTAGGGTGCAGGCTGGCCAGCTCCATCACCGGCGCAGGGGCCAGCAATTGATCGGGGTGCAAGCCATAAGTACGCAGCGCCCGTGAAATAGCCGTGATTGAAAGCATCCTGACTTCTCCCGATGCTTTATCAATAAACTCCGCCCGGATCATGGCATTAGCCCGCAGTGTTTCCACCGCATCCACCACCGAATACAAACGCTTGCCATTTTTACGTGTGGACTCCATCAACAGCGCCGAGATCAGCATGGCCTCATCCCGGCTCAGCTGGCTTTGCCCCGCATCGGTGCGCCGTTTACGTGTTTGAGTCACCGCCACTTCCTTCAACTTTTTGGCCAGCGTGGCGGGAGAAATGCATAAATCGCGGCAGGCCGTTTGATAAATCGCCCCTTTGCCGCCATGCCCGGCAAGGCGGGCGGCTTGTGCCACTGCAACGATGCGTTCGGTTAGGACGGCGCTCATGGCTTAGGCCTCTTCCTGCGCGGCAGGCAGCGGGGCTTCTTCTCTCAGCCAGGCAGGCATAGCCTCGCCATCGGGCGCTTCTTTAATACTGAATTCGCCACGTAGCTGATTAAGTGCAAATTGCAATTGTCCCAATAGCCCAGCCATAAAATCGTCATGCATAAATCCATGCTGTTCGGTGTGTTCAGCTAATGCAGTAAACGGTTTTTTTAATGAGCGCAGTGCTATTTCGGCTGCAGAGACCTGCTGGCTAACCTCAACCCTGAGGCCGTCTCCCAGATCAATCGGGTCCATTTCAGTAATCAGTTTTTCGCGCTTTGCTAAATCAAGTTTGAGCTGATCGCGTTCGGTGTTTGTATTGGCTTGTAGCTGGCTAAGTGCTTGATAGTTTTCACTACCTTCGCGCAGCGCATGCCTCAATTCACGGTTGGTCATGCGGTCAATTTCATCAAGTTTTAGCCCAGCAACCGTGCCGCCCTCAGCCAGTGCGGCCAATTCATCGTCATCTTCGGTCATTAACTCAAAAAGTTTTGATTTGCCCAAAAGCGCCAACGTCGGCGCTTTTGCCAAAAGCTTGGGTGACATATATTTAATAGACGCCTGCATCATGCGTTGTGCGGTGCGCTCAGGAAGGCCCAACTGCTCACGAACAATGGATTCAAACTCGCCATGAGGTTCGTTCTCTTTCAACACAATCAAACGCTTGCCCGCCTCCAGCATCGCTTCGGCACTTTGGGCCATATAAAACCGAGCCTCATTCACAACGCGAATGCGGTCATAAATCTGCCCATCACCAAACTGAGCGCTAATCTCCTGCGTTAGCGTGCTCATTTGCTGCTGGTTCAGCCCGTGCTCAACCGGCAATTCGGGTAAATCAATTACTTCGCTTGATGTTTGTTTTACGCGTCCCATCATCGATCTCCTTATGCACCAGCCGCGATGCGGCAGTTAATTTCAATAATTCGGCTTTGTAATTTGGCTACATGCTCTGCATGGGCTTGCGCGATTTGCAGCATGGCCACGCTGTGGGCAAATCGCCCGTTGTCTAATTTCACCACTAAGCCCGCATCAATCAGATCCGCCATATCGCGGGTGATGGTGACCGCGCTGCAACCTAAAGCATCCGCAAGGTCTTTATTAGATAAGCCGGTAATCGTGTGGCCGCGAAGTGCTTTAAGCACTTGCAATACCCGGCTGCCTTTGCCGCTGACTTGGGTTTTACTCATTCATCACCTCCCAGTGCCAGCTCTGGCTGGCTGTGTTTTTCGATATTGACCTTGTGCCAAGCTAGTCCTGCCATACCTGCATGGATCGCGGCGACAGCGGTGGTGGCATCGGTTTGCCCATCAGCAAATTTCAAAATCTGGCTAACTGCATCGGTGAGCAGGCTCTGTAATTTATTCACATCCTGCGCATTGGCATTTCGCCCCACCGGCACATTGATCACCAAACGTCCTGATTTCAGTGCCAGCCATTCAGATAAAAAAGAAGCACCGCAAGCGTATTCAAAAGCAGGAATTAAAATGGCAGGCATACGGCCATTGGCTTGCCACTTATATAAATCGTGATGGGTCGCCGCCATTAAGTCGGCCACGCCTTCAACGGACTTATTATTTTTATCCCTCGCCTTGCCCAAACAGCCACGAATTGAAGAAGCTGCATCAATCGGAATAAAGCTGTTCCAATTTCTATCCATTTTTAGAAACCCCTGTTTTTGCTGTCTTCTAAACAAATAAAAACTTTCGCTCTATGAAAACTTATTTCCATGGCCGAAACTAAAAAGGCATAATCACTCACAAGGAATACGGCAATGTCTGATGCAAACCGCTTGTTAAAAGTCGAAGCTCAAATGAATGCTATGGCTCATGCTTGGCTGACTCTGGTGGCGGCTCTGGAAACAGAGTCGGGCTTTGATGCGGCAGGTCTGCAGCGCTCTTTACTGAAGCGCCGCTGGCCAGATCGCCCGGATCTGAACACAGAGGCGCGGGAGTCTTTGCGCTGGCTGTGCGATCAACTGGATGAGTCACGGGCCACTCGCCAAACACCAGAGCATTGATTGGGAAGCCATATTGGCAATATTGAGTAGCATCCATGATCAGCTCCTAGCGTTTGTCTGAGCGGCTTGCATTAATGGACATTGCAAAAGGCTGAGCAGCCTGTTTACGGGCAATCGCAACCCGATCCAGCTGCTGCGTTAGGCACGCGGCAGACAGGGAAGTCACTAGGGCATCGGGGGACGGTTTACCGGCGTATGAAAGTGCGAGCGTTTTCATGATGAGCCTCAGGCTAAAGGAGCTTTAATTGGAATATGAACGGATTGCGACCCTAGCCACTGTAAGAGGTCTAGATCGCGTAGGCTGGGATGCGCTGGGTCAATTACTACTTGTGGAGTTCGTAGCAGGCCCACCAGGAATTGATCGGCCAATGCCTGTGGTATTGACACCTGAAGTGGCAAAACAACTACTGCTTGCGCTCCAGACATGCCTCGGGGGAAAAGAAAACGAAGCAGAGCCAATGCAATAAAGGCGCGAAGTTGATAAAACCTCATGAGGTTTGTTTTCATAATGATCAAGCCTCCATTGGTTCAGCAGACTTCATACCCAACTTCACGGCAATATCGTGCGCCTTGCCGTAATGCGCTTTATCCGTACCGTTGAGCACGCGGTAAACTTGATTACGGGTGTAGCCGTGCTGGGCGGCCCAATCAGTGAAGGTTTTTCCTTCGCGACGGAACTTTGATTTGATTTGAGCAGGGGTCATAGCATTGGCTCCTTTGGGATTTTCCACAGGCCGCATGGCGATGCGTCTTGTGTGAATGATGTTGTGCGTTTGATGTGTTTATTATTGTGGAGTATTTCCACAATGTCAAGGATATGGTGTGGAATTGATACACAAAAGACTAAAGGAAGAATTTGACCGGCTGGGCCTCAAAGCTGCAGCTGCGGCTAAATATGCGGGAGAAGAGGATTCGCAAGGCTTGCGGGATGTTTTAGGAGGACGTAAACGACTATCTGCGGAGCTGCTGGCTGCTTTAGCGCCCACTGGAGTAGATTTGGTTTATGTACTTACGGGCACTAAAACCATTTTGAATTTGCCAGCGGATGAGCAGATGATTCTGTCTCGCTACCGCAACAGTGCACCAGAACTTAAAGATGCGGCATTGCGTGTATTGCTAGGGGGAGATACAACACAAACAACTCGCTACGAAGGTTCTCATATGGATTTCAAACAAGCCCCGACAGGCACAATTGTTGGAGGGGATTTCGTTATCGGAAATAAGAGGAAGTAAGTATATGGATGGCGTAAAACAACAGTTTGATAAGGTCGGAAATGTGGCTGGTCGTGATGTTGTTCATCATCATTATCACGATAAGGCTAACTCGAAGGAGCAAGAGGTAATCAACTATGCAGTTTCCAAGCTGATGCTAATTTGCACCAAAATACAATGTAAAGCTGAAATGGAGCAGATTAGCCAAGCCCTTTTTAGTCGCCCGTTTTTTAAACATCTACAGCTGGAGCAAATAGCAACCCTGCAAGGGATTGCAGAAGTAATGCAGCATAGATTATCAATTGAGCTGGAAAAATGGGGGCACCTCAACTCAAAGGTGATCGCCATGAATGAGGCATTAGCCCAGAATGATCAGATGATTGAGCAACTTAATCATGATTTAACAAAGCAGGCTCAATTAGCCAGCCAGCCTTGTAATAGTTGCCAACAGCATGCAAGCCTAATGCGCTACTTTGGTATTGGAGCTTTAATATCAATTCTATTTTTAGGCTTAAGTTGGTTTTGGATAAAGCTGGTATAAAGCAGATAAATTACAACCTCAATAACTGGAATAAATTATTAGGTGTCATTTTGATATCTAGCTTTCATTTATCTAGCATTAAGGTAACTAGATCAACGAGTGGTGTTTGGGTTGAAGTCAACAAGACATTACTCATGCTGGTTCAAACGCCGACAAAACGGCTTGCGACACTATACTGATTTGATTGTTAATCAACCAGCGAGCCATTGGCCCGCCTTGTGCAGTAAGGAGAGCTTTAATGAAAAAGTTTCTGAAATGGACAGGTGCTGTGATCGTTGCTTTGATTACGATTGGGCTTATTTTTGGAGATAACAAACCAAATACGGCTGAGGCTAAGATAAAAGAAGAGCAGGCTCATGCAAGCAATACTCCCAATCCACAGCCTGTGGCCGCGCCTGCTTTAGCCGTAACAGCTAAAACACTAGGCAAAGCTTATGAAGATAATGAGGCGGCAGCGGATCAGCAATATAAAGATAAAGTACTTGAAGTAAGTGGCTCAATAAAATCCATCACCAAAGGCCCGTTCGATGAAGTCGTTGTGGAGTTAAAAAGCGGCAATGATTTTTTAGGCGTTCAAGCCAAATTAAACAAAACTGATGAAGCCAAAGCTGGTCAACTTAAAAAAGGGCAAGCCATTAAACTACACTGCACTGGCGCAGGTGAAGTTACATCAATCCCCATGCTGGATGAATGCACCATCTTGTAATACGACAGTGAGTTTCATACCTTAAACCCCATTAAAAGACCTCCTTCCACATGCCGCTGAAAATAGCGGCATGTTTCGTTTGGAGGTCATCATGACCCGTGAAATTCAATTCATCGTTATTCATTGTGCAGCCAGCCAGAACGGTAAACGTTTAGGCGACGGCCAGCGTAAAACCGCCGTTAAAGTGATAGATGTCTGGCATAGCCAGCGTGGTTTTAAACGCTCACCAGCAGCCCGTGATGCATTCAACCCGGATCTGTTCGCCATCGGTTATCACTGGGTTATTGACTGTGACGGCTCGCTAGGCACTGGCAGGCATATTAATGAAGTTGGCGCACATGTTACGGGGCGTAACTCCAACTCACTGGGTGTGTGCCTAGTGGGCACGGATGCATTTACTGCCCGGCAGTGGGAGGCGTTGCACAGCCTCATTAAATCGCTAAAACAAAAATACCCCTCAGCCAGCGTTGTAGGCCACCGAGATCTGTCTCCCGATTTAAACGGAGACGGCAAAATCACCCCTAACGAATTCACCAAACTCTGCCCCGGCTTTATTGTGGATGAGTGGCTGATTCGTGAGATGCAGCCACTGCAGTCGCACTTGGTTGGGGGCTGATATGTTCCGAATCATTCTCTCTCTGTTATCTCCGCCGCTACCCCAACTAAACCTTTTGCCTATCTGGCTTAAGCCAGAGCCAGAATCAGCTGCGCCACGCCGCCATTCTGGTGTTCGTGCGCAAAAACGCGCTGCAGCAAAGCGCCGCCGTCGGGGGGGGAAATGAAACTCTCCGATTTGATTACAGAGCCAAATACTGGGCGACTGTCTCATTCCAAAATATGGGCAAATATTGCCTGTGCGTCCGCCACCGTGGTGTTTGTTCGCCAGGGCTGGGCGGGCACGCTTAGCGCGGATATCTGGTTTGCGTATCTCGGCATTGTTGGTGGCTACGCAGTAGCACAGCGTTGGCTGGCAAGCCGCAAAGGAGGCTCCGATGCTGCCTGATTCAATCTTCAGCAAGTTTGCATTTATGGGGTACCTGTTTGCCACCGGCATTGCACTAGGTGGATATGGCGGATTTCAGTGGGCCACATCAATGGCGGATGCTGAATTAGCAGATCAGCGTGAGGCAGCATTACTTGGCCGCTTAGAGCTTGCTCACTACAACGCCGAGTTGCAATCGCGCATACAGGCTCACGGTGAAAAACTCGCCTCCGAGCTAGATCAAACCCGCGCACAGCTGAACGAAGCCCGTGTGCAGTTATCAAGGAGTGTGAGTCGTGTTACCACTATCTATAAAGCCTCGCCCAATGCAGCTCCTCAGCCGCTGCCTGCTGCTGTGTTCACTACTGGTTTTGTCCGCGTGTGGAACAGCGCCCTTGCAATGCCCGCCACCAGTGATCAACAAACCACCACAAACATTGCTGACGCGGCCAGTGCCTGCGATTCAGCTGATTGCCTCCTCGCCAGCAGCATTACCCAAGCCGACATTCTGACCAACCATATCGATAACGCATTGCGCTGCCAGAGCATTGAGGCCCAGCTCAATCAACTCATTAACTGGCATGAAGGCCAGTGAGATGAATGCCCATGTGCTGCAGTTTTACAGATGGCAGCACTTTATGGCTCATCGCCAGCACCGCTTTTTAGCGATGTTGTACTGGGCCACACAGCACAACGCCGAAATGGAGAATACAAATGATGCTCAACATTGATTTTTGGCAGGCATTGGTCATGGCGGGGGCTGTGTTTACGTTTTTTACCGGCCTGCTGATCATGCTGCTGAAGGCGCTATTCAAACAATTTGAAGAGCGGCAGAGCACGCGGTTTGCACAAATAGAGACCGCGTTAATTAAACGTGATGACGATTTCACCAGATTAGAGCGGGAGTGGCTGAAACATCTCGCAGAGCTGCCCATTCAATATGTGCGGCGTGAAGATTACATCCGTGGGCAGAGCGTGCTGGAAGCCAAGCTGGATGCGCTGTATTCCAAAGTCGAGCTGGGCCAATTAAGAGGAACACAGTCATGACTGATCTCGTCAAAATTCGCCGCGAATCCATGCGCTGGAATCTAATCAACACCCTAGATAAAGCCCGCCCTCACACAAGTAACGAGCAGTTTTTGCTGGAAGTGATGCGGGCTATTTACCCCGATGCCACCGCACTAGAAGTCCGCCGTGAGCTGGATTACCTGAGCGACCGTCAGCTTGTAGAGCTGCGTAAAGAGCCATCAGGTACTTGGTTTGCTGACCTAACTCGCTGTGGTGTCGATATCGCCGAGTACACCATTGATTGCAAACCCGGCATTGCACGGCCCCTTAAGTATTGGAGTTCTTGATTATGGCCCGCCGCAGCAGTATCGACGGCCTGCCGGAAGACGCACGTCGGTGGTTAGAGCGTGCGCTCACCGATAGTAATTTCAGCGGCTATCAGGCGCTGGAAGAGATGCTGCGGGAGCAAGGCTATGTGATCAGCAAGTCGGCCATCCACCGTTATGGCCAGAAGATTGAGCGGCGTTTTGCGGCAATTAAAGCCAGTACCGAGGCCGCAAGAATGCTGACCGAGGGTGCGTCAGATGATAAAGATGCCCGCTCTGAAGCCTTGGTAGCGCTGGTGCAAACCGAGTTATTTGAGTCGATCATGAATCTGCAAGAGGCTACGGCAGAAAAGGTAGACCCGGCGGCCCGCATTGCCATGCTGTCTGACGCCGCTAAAAACATCGCCACGCTGGCACGGGCCTCGGTGAATCAGAAAAAATTCCGGCTGGAGCTGCAATCACGGGTGGATGCAGCAGCTTCAGCAGTAGAGAAAGTAGTGAAGAAAGGCGGCCTGTCTGACGATGCTGCAGATGCCATCCGCCGCCAGATTTTAGGGATTGCATCGTGATTACCGAATCCCGCACAGCCCGTTCGCCTGCAGTATTGCTGCCATACCAGCAACGCTGGGTTGCAGACATCTCGCCCGTAAAAGTCATCGAAAAATCACGCCGGATTGGTCTGTCGTGGGCCGAGGCTGCCGATTCAGCGCTGCTTTCGGCTAGTCAAAGCGGTATGGATACTTGGTATATTGGTTACAACAAAGACATGGCGCAGGAGTTTATCCGCGATTGCGCCGACTGGGCCAAGCACTACAGCCTAGCCGCTGGGGAGATTGAAGAGACCGAAGAGGTCTTTATTAATGGCGACGATGAAAAAGCAATCTTAGCTTTCGTCATCCGCTTTGCGTCTGGCCATCGCATCACCGCCTTATCTTCTCGGCCAAATAATCTACGGGGTAAAGCAGGCCGCGTGATTATTGATGAAGCTGGCTTCCACGAGCAACTCGATGAGCTGCTTAAAGCTGCAATGGCTTTGCTGATGTGGGGCGGTCAAGTGCATGTGATCTCTACTCATAATGGCGTGGACAACCTGTTTAATGCATTGATTAATGATGTTCGTTCTGGCAAGAAGCCGTATAGCATCCACCGCACTACTTTTGATGATGCGCTGGCTGAGGGGCTATATCGGCGTATTTGCTTGCGCTTAGGCAAAGATTGGACCGCCGAGGAGGAAGCTAAATGGGCGGATGGAATCCGAGCCTTTTATGGTGACGATGTAGAAGAAGAGCTAAATTGCATACCTAAAAATAGCGGCGGCGCATGGCTGTCCAGAGCGCTGATTGAATCCCGTATGAATAAAGACACGCCGTTGCTGCGCTATAAATGTGACGAAGGCTTTGAGCTATTGGCCGATTATATTCGCGAAGCGGAGTGTGGGGATTGGCTGGAAAAACACCTCGCGCCCTTGCTGGCCAAGCTGCCAGCAGATGCCATTTCTTTCAACGGCGAGGACTTTGGCCGCAGCGGCGATCTAAGTGTGCATGTGCCGCTGATCCAGATGCAAAACCTAGTTCGCCGTGTACCTTTCATCTTAGAGCTGCGCAACGTGCCTTTCCGCCAGCAGGAACAAATCTGTTTCTATCTATTAGACCGATTGCCTCGTTTTATGGGGGGTGCATTTGACGCACGCGGCAACGGCCAAGCCCTTGCTGAATACGCCATGCAACGTTACGGCATCAGCCGCATCCAGCAGGTGATGCTTACCGAGGGCTGGTACCGCGAACACATGCCACCCGTTAAAGCGGCATTAGAGGACGGCAACCTGATCGATCTGCCCAAAGATGCCGACATTCTGGATGACCTGCGAGCGATTGAAGTGGTGCGCGGCGTACCGCGTATTGCAGAAAAACGTAGCACCGGGGAAGACAAGGGCAAACGCCACGGCGATGCCGCCGTCGCCTTGGCGCTGGCCCTCTTTGCCAGCCGAGAACTAAACAAAGGCCCGGTCACGGCGAAATCACGCCGCCGCCGTGGTGGTGAAAAAATTACACGGGGATACCAATGAAAGCAAAAGGTCTTTGGGTTAGTCCCACAGAATTTGTGCAGTTTGGCGAGCAGCGCAAACCGCTCTCCGAGCAGTTGGCCACGCGCAGCCGCAGCATTGATTTTTACGGGCTGGGCATGTACTTACCCAACCCGGATTCTGTACTCAAAAAACTGGGCCAGGATATCAAGGTCTACCGCGAGCTGCGCTCAGACTCCAGCGTGGGTGCCTTTATCCGCCGTCGTAAATCAGCAGTGACAGCACTTGAGTACGGCATTAACCGCGAGTCTGCAAAAAGTGCTGCCAGCAAATTAATCACCACTGTATTTAGCAATTTAAAACTGAAGCGCATCATTAATGAAATGCTGGATGCGGTGCTGTTTGGCTATCAGCCAATGGAGATCGTCTGGGGTAAAGTGGGCAGCTATATCGTGCCAATCGATATCATCGGCAAACCTGCAGAGTGGTTTGTATTCAGCCCAGAAAACGAGCTGCGCCTACGCACTAAAGAAAACCGCATTGCAGGTGAAGCGCTGCCGGATCGCAAGTTTCTTCTACCCCGCCAAGATCCCAGCTATGACAACCCTTATGGCTTCCCTGATTTATCGATGGTGTTTTGGCCCACTACGTTCAAAAAAGGCGGCCTAAAGTTTTGGGTGACGTTTACGGAGAAATTCGGCATGCCGTGGATTGTGGGCAAACACCCACGCGGTACACCCGAATCAGAATCTGACCGGCTACTCGATAGCCTAGAGAGCATGGTGCAAGACGCAGTCGCCGTGATCCCTGATGACTCCAGTGTTGAGATCAAAGAAGCCGCAGGCAAGGCAGGCAGTGCCGATGTGTATGAGCGCTTATTGCACTTTTGCCGCTCCGAGGTCTCCATTGCCCTGCTTGGCCAGAACCAAACCACCGAGTCCACCAGCAATAAAGCCAGCGCCACAACAGGTCTGGAAGTCACACGTGATTTACGCGATGGCGACAAAGCAATCATTGAAGAAACATTCAATCACCTTATTGAGTGGATTTGTGATCTGAATTTTGGCGAGGGAATAGCACGGCCCACGTTTAGCATGTGGGAGCAAAAAGAGGTCAATGATGTACAGGCCACCCGTGATGAAAAACTCAGCAGAGCCGGTGTCAAATTTACCCCTGCTTATTTCAAGCGGGCATACGATCTACAAGATGGGGATTTAGATGAAACCCCAGTCAGCGACGTGCCCGCCACAGCCCGCGCTGATTTTGCTGAAAGCGCGGACGATCCTGATTATGCGGATTTGGCCAGCAGTACTCTGGCTGAAGAAGCCCAGCCACACCTAGATGAATGGCTGACCCGAATTCGCCATCAGATCAATCAAGTGGATGATCTGTCTCAGCTTCAAACATCGCTCCTTGCTGAGTTTAGCGAGCTGGATATCGGCGATATGGCAAAAGTGATGAGTTTAGCTTTTGCATGTGCTGATGCTGCGGGACGTGTAGAGGTTAAAAATGGCGGATGACCTCAGTGCTGTGTTTGCTCAGCCCTTCGCCGAGCAGCTAGCCTATTTTTCCCAAAAGCTGGCGTTGCCGTCTGAGCATTGGGATGATCTCATCGCCGCTGGCCACGACCGTGGTTTTATCGTGGCGGGAGCGATGAAGGAGAATCTGGTGGCAGATCTGAAAGCCGCCATCCAGACCGCCATTGATGAGGGCAAAACCATTCAATGGTTTCGTGACGAGTTTGAAAACATTGTGCAAAAACGTGGCTGGACCGGCTGGCTGGGTGAAGACAGCACAGGTGGTACCGCATGGCGCACCCGGATCATTTACACCACCAATCTACGCACCAGCTACTCAGCTGGCCGTTATGCCCAGATGACAGACCCAGAAGTGTTGGCCAGCCGCCCGTATTGGCGCTATGTGCATCGCTCCCGCGAGCATCCACGTCTTAGTCACAAGGCTTGGCACAACACTGTGCTACCAGCACAAGACCCTTGGTTTAATACTCACTTCACACCGAATGGCTTTGGCTGCAAGTGCCTCATCGAGGCGATCAACGAGCGGGAGATGAAGCGCATGGGCAAGGCCCAGCCTGATACCGCGCCGGATGATGGCACTTACCAGCATGTAGTAAAGCGCACCGGCGAAGTAGTCACGCTGCCCGTTGGTATTCAATACGGCTGGGATTACGCACCGGGGCAAAGCGTGGCTGAAGACATCAGAAGGATGGCACGATGATTCAAATCACCCTGACCGAAGCAGCAGTGCGCCGCGCTCTGGCCAATGTGCAAAGCGCCGCCATCAATATGCGGCCGGTGTTTAAAGACATCGGTGAGCACCTGACCAATACCACCATCCGCCGTTTTGACGAGGGCCGTGGCCCCGATGGCGAAAAGTGGGCGCTCAATAGCATTTTGTCGACGCTGAACTACAAAGAGGGCGATCGCCCTCTGATTGGCGAAACTCATTCGCTATCGAATGAGATTCACTATGAAGCCGACAGCGCAGGGGTCATGGTCGGTAGTAGTAAAGTACAGGCTGCCATGATGCAGTTCGGCGGTAAAAAATCTGAATTCCCTCACTTGTGGGGTGATATCCCCGCCCGGCCATTTTTGGGTGTATCGAGTGAAGACGAGCGAGAAATCCTTGATCTGAGCCTGGATCACCTTACCCGCGCCGCTCTCCGATAGTTCGGCCGTTTGCGCCCACTGTTCCCTCTTGATAAGCAAGCGTAGCAGGGCAACCATAGCAAAGGCTTCTAAAGCTTTATAAAGGCTTTACGCTCTATTTAAATAACCTTAATCCTTCGCTACTTTGCAGCCACGCATACCATGCTCACACTAGCGATGACTTGAACTATCCATCGCAGAAATAAATTGCTCTTTAGGAACATGGGCGTTCCTAATCATAATGAGATTATCTCTGACAGAATTAATAATGAAGTCATTAATGTAATACCCTTCCGCAAACCTGCTTTCTAAAGTGATCCCTTCCAAAGCCCAGTTGTTAGGGTCAAATCCAATATCGTTAAATTTCTCATTAAATGGGAAAACTTTGTATTCATGCCAAAACTGGCTGCTTACGTCATAAGCCCAGTAATTAACATCAGCAATTCGCTCTCCATCTAAGCAAAGCCACCAGCCGAACACCCTTCCAAAGTCGGTATTATCATAAGGGTGGATGGCTATTTTCTTTTTGAAAAACATTGCGGCATCTCAGTCTGTAATTATTTTTTATCAATATGATCAGCGACCCAGCTAGCACCATAATAACCACCAATGCCAAAAACAATACCGCCAATCAACCCCGTTATGATTAATCCTGGACCCGTTTCTACCCCCGCCGCCGCACCAGCAGTACCACCAAGTGCAAAACCTGCTCTGGCACCAGCCCATCCTCCTGCTTGCCTCACAATTTCTGCGGAAATAGGCTTCACGCTTTTTAGCTTAATAGACTTTTCTGTCGCCTGTTCCAGGTCATAGGCAGTAAACAAGACTCCAACGACACCGACTACCTTTACAACTCGCATTGTTGCCTTCGTGGCGGCCAGAGAGCTTGGAGTTATGATGGCTTCAGGTGGTACTCTTTTACTATGAAGTAGAGTTTCTCCTTCTAGTTCTGTTATGGCATGGATCAACTTATCGATGCGAGGGGCCGTATGAGGGTGAGCTGTTTTATATTCAATCAATGATGCGGCTAGCTCATCAGTGGAAACAATTTTAATTCCTAGTTCATTTAGCTTAGCGATATCAAAGTAAATTTTTTTGCCTAAAAAATCACCTGCACCATGAGGGAAAAAAGAGCTTGTTGAAATATATGGAGATACGTTCCGACCCATAACATGATCTAAAGGTGATAGTGGTACCTCCCATGACTTAGGCATTAAGCCGTACTTT
Source organism: Iodobacter arcticus (assembly GCF_042664895.1). Taxonomy (NCBI): domain Bacteria; kingdom Pseudomonadati; phylum Pseudomonadota; class Betaproteobacteria; order Neisseriales; family Chitinibacteraceae; genus Iodobacter; species Iodobacter arcticus. Next base: position 47,635 of record NZ_JBHTBQ010000009.1, on the reverse strand, counting down.
TCCGGGTAGAACTCACCTTTAATTTGTTCCGCTGTTAGTCCCATCTTTTGAAGCTTTGCATAGTTTTCTGGGGAGGCAAGAAAACCTTTTCGCACTAGAAATCCATCCTTGCCGGGCTGCTCAATAATGACAAAATTAAAAGCAATCGCGGGCATGCCATAGCCAGTAATGTCATATGTAGAGTTAGGCGTTTTATTCGTTGTCGTTTTAAAGTCAAAAGCCCCCATTACCACTTCTCCAGAGCAAGTACGCCAGTCAATATATTTAAAGTTTGTGCATCATCTGTATAGATACGCTCACAACAGCCTTCAGCATCGCTAATCCCTTTGTATGCCTTTCCCGCACTGTCGGTGATGTAATACGGAACATAGGGGATGGGGTTATTGTCCAGATCTTTAATTCGCACCTGTTCATCATATTTAAGGACCCTTGCTGCCGCTGCAGTCTCAACTAAAGTCTTTGCCGCTGTTGCCGCTTTACCAGCAGAAGCCGCTCCGCTGCCTTCATACGCACGACCGATTTCTGGCATTGAGGAAATAAGAACAGCGCCGCACGAGGTTTTATGTCCTTCTAATGCCACAGCCTTTCCGCCAACAGCCCAAGTAGGATCTCCCTCAATAATTGGGCAAACGCCGTGTCCTGGAATAGGGCAACTCACCTTATCCCCGAGTAATGCAACGGGTTTACCGAACATATTGGTCGTAGAAGCCCCACTCAGTACAACACCACCGTGGCTGGTTTGATCGCCTAAGCGAATCACTTTTTTCATTAAAACCTCCGTGAATAGCTCAGTACGGCAATCTTAGACGGTGCTTACAGTATTAACAATCAGCAAAGATACCCATTTAGCTCACCCGTAACACCTAGGTTGTGGCTGCGTTTTTCCACGATTGCTAATTGTAAAGTCGATTAAAAGACCCATTCCCCTGTGCCGCTGAAAATAGCGTCATGACTACTCCAGCCCCCCTCCATATTTTTAAGCCCGGCCGTCAAACCGCAATGAGCGGGGTGACGCTGGATTTTACCGACGCAGATATTGCAGCCTGTGCCGCTGCATACGATCCGGCGCTGCATGAAGCGCCGATAGTGATTGGACACCCCAAACATGACGCCCCCGCTTATGGCTGGGTGAAGTCGCTTAGCTCTAGTTCTGAAGGTCTAATGGGTGAGCCGCATCAGCTGGATGTGAGCTTTGCCGAGATGGTGGAATCGGGTCGGTTCAAAAAAGTTTCCGGCTCTTTTTACACCCCCGATTCTGCTAACAATCCTGTGCCCGGTGTGTATTACCTACGCCATGTGGGCTTCCTCGGCGCAATGCCTCCGGCTGTCAAAGGGCTTAAACAAGTCGAATTTGCTGAAGACGAAGATGGCGTGATCGAGTTTGGCGAATTGCCCGCCGGTGCCGTCGCGCGAATCTTTCGTGGCCTGCGTGAATGGATGATTGGCAAATTTGGGCTGGATGAGGCCAATAAAGCCCTGTCGTCATGGGATGTTGACTGGGTGCAGGAGCAAGCCGCCCAGCCCGAACCCGAAATTTCCCCCGCATTTTCCGAACCTACCCCCGTTATCAAGGAGCCTACCGTGACCCCAGAACAAGCCGCTGCACTCGAAGCAGAAAACACCCGCCTGCAGGGGCTGGTGGCCTTTGCCGATGCAGAAAAGAAAAAGCTGCTGGCAGAACAGCGCCACGACGATCACGCCAGTTTTGCCGAAGGGCTAATCGCCGAAGGCACGCTGGCCCCAAAGCATAAAGACACCGTGATTGCGTTGCTGGATTTCGCGGAAGGCGAGCAGGTGCTGGAGTTCGGCGAAGGCGCTGCGAAGCAAGCCCTGCCAACGGCGCTGAAAAGTTTCTTGTCTGAACTGCCAAAAGTAGTGGAGTTCGGCGAGCTGGCCACCAAGGGCAAGGCATCTACGGCAGAAGCAGCGGATGCCGTTGATTACGGTGAAAACGTTGACCCAGAGCGGGCGCAGCTGGATCAAACAATTCGTTCACACATGCGTGAGCACTCGGTGGATTACGCCACTGCGGCGAATGCAGTTATTAAATAAAGGGGTAGGTCATGGGACGTTTATCTAATCTGCGCATTGTTGATCCTGTTTTATCACAACTGGCGCTGGGCTATAGCAATCTGGAATTAATTGGCGAGCTGCTATTCCCCACGGTTGAAGTGCAAAAAGAAGGAGGCAAGATTCCAAAGTTCGGAAAAGAAGCTTTCAAAATCTACAACACCGAGCGGGCCTTACGCGCTAAATCCAACCGCATTAACCCGGAAGGCTTAACCGGCATTGATGTGGTCCTGGATGAGCACGATCTGGAATACCCGATTGATTATCGTGAAGAGCAGGAAAGCGCCTTCCCGCTGCAATCTAACGCCACCTTTGTGGCCACGGAAGGGATTGATCTGCGCCGTGAAAAGATGATCGCAGATATGGCGCAAAACCCTGCCAACTATGCGGCCAGCAATAAGATTGTACTGTCGGGCACTAGCCGCTTTACTGACCGCGTGAACTCCGACCCGATTGGGGTGGTTGAGGCGGGCAAGGAAGCCATCCGCGCCAAGATTGGCCGCTACCCCAACACCATGATCATTGGTGCCTCAAGCCAGTCGGTATTAAAAAACCACCCGCAGCTGCTGGACCGCATCAAGTACTCCATGAAAGGCATTGTGACTGCCGATCTGATGCGAGACATCTTCGAGATCGAAAACATCGGCATCGGCAAGGCGGTTTATGCCAATGATAACGATGTGTTTGCGGACCTCTGGCTGGACAACATCATCTTGGCCTATGTGCCGGGTAAACGCGCAGGCCAGGAGCGCACCCCTTACGAGCCAGCTTTTGGTTACACCATCCGCAAAAACAAGCCGGTGGTGGATACCCGCATGGAAGACGGCAAGGTTGAGGTTGTCCGCTGCACCAATATTTTCCGGCCCTTTATTGTGGGCGCGGAAGCGGGCTATTTGATCTCTGATACGAACGCATAAGGGGGCTGAAATGATAGGTCGATTTTTAGTGATAGGCGCACCCATTTTGCACAATGGGGAGCGCTATGAGCCGGACGATAAAATTGAAATGAGCATGAAAGAAGCCGTCAGCTTACTTGCTTTTTTAGAGCCTGATCACACTTGGCTGCCAGAGCCAGAAGCCGTTATCGTCCCTCCGGCCCTCATCGAAACACCACCTCCGGCAACGGATAGTTTGCCTGCCGATGCCTCAACTGCCCCAGATGCAGAAACGGCAGCGGCAAACAAAAAAGGAGCTAAAGCATGAAAACCGCACAGCCATTAGGTATCACCTCCATTCTGGCCTCCGCCACCTTGCCCCGCTTTCGATTTATTGGTTTTAACGGAGGGCTTTGCGCCGCCAATGCCAAAGCACTGGGGGTAAGCGATAGCGATGCCGATAGTGGCCAGCAAGCGGGCGTGATGTTCTCTGGAATTGGGTTGGTTGAAGCGGCGGCCAGCATTGCACAGGGGGCATCGCTTGTTTCAGATGCTGCAGGTAAAGCCATCACGGCTACCGTGTTTTCTGCCACGGTGCCAGCAGGTGGCACGGCTGTGACCTCTACCAGTGCAGGCCCTGCCATGACGCTGGCCGGTAGTGTGTTGCCACAAAGTATCAATGGCTATGCACTGGACACCGGTGTGGCGGGCGACATCATCCGCGTTATGGTGATCTAAACCATGCGCTACTGCACCCTGGCTGAATTGCAGCTGGCCATCCCGCTGCAAACGCTCATTGCGCTGAGCAATGATGCTCAGCCAGATCTGAGCTATGGCGGCACCACCGTGCCGTTGCAGCTGGTGATGGAGGTGATTGAAGATAAGGTGCAGCAAGCAGAGGAAGTGGTGGACGCGCATCTGCGCGGCCGCTACACCTTGCCGCTGCTGCCTATACCTTCGGTGATTAAGGATCTGACCATCAAGCTGGCCCGCCATGAGTTGTATGCCCGGCGGCCAGAGGGGGGCGATTTACCTGATGCAGTTACGCGTACTTATAAAGCATCAATGAGCATGCTGGAGCAGATCCGGGATGGCAAGCTCACCATCGGCATTCCGACGGGTGAAGCGGCACCCGAGGCGGGAGAAATGAAGGTGCGCACGCGGGAGCGCCGCTTTAATAACAATGTGCTGGATCGTTACTGATGGCCAGCACCGTTGAAATACTGGATGCCATCGTGCAGCGCTTGCGTTTGAAATTGCCCCAGCTGGTCGTGGAGTATTTCCCAGAAAACGCTAAAAACTACACCTTGAATCATTCGCTGGGCGCATTGCTGGTGAGTTATCTGGGTAGCCAGTTTGATGACACTGCGGATACGGGGTTTGTGGCCCAACCCCGCACCATTAAGTTGTCGATCACGGTGGTGGTGCGTCAGCTCAATGGCCGAGGTGGCGCAATTGAAGTATTGGATCTGGCCCGCCGTGCCGTGGTGGGTTTCAGACCACCAGACTGCAAAAAAATACGTGCGGTCAGTGATAAGTTTTTAGGCCAAGCAAGTGGCCTTTGGCAATACGCCTTAGATATTTCCACAAGCGGCATGCTGGTGGAAGACGAAGAAGTGGGTACTGAACACCCATTAATTGCAGTGAATAACGAGGAGGCACCATGAAGAAGTATTTATATAAAGGCCCAAGCTCTGGTGTCACCTTGCGTGATGGGGAGATTGAGACTGAAATCATGTTACATGACGGTGCAGAGGTGGATCTGCCTGAGGGGCATGAATACACCCAAACACTGCTGGCGCTAGGCCACCTTACCGCCGTGATTGAAAAACCGGCCAAGGCTAGCAAGACCGCTACCACTGCAGAAGGAGTGTAATCATGGGTTATTTACACGGTGTAGAAACGATAGAGCTGGAGCGCGGCCCGCGCCCGGTCTCTACCGTTAAAAGTGCAGTGATTGGGCTGATCGGCACAGCGCCCATTGGGCCAGTGAATACCACTACCCTTAGCCTGTCTGAAAAAGACGGCGCAGCCTTTGGCCCACAGCTACCGGGCTTTACTATTCCGCAAGCACTGGATGCCATTTATGACTTCGGCACGGGCACGGTGCTGATCATCAATGTGCTTGATCCTGCCGTGCATAAAACCAATATTGTGGGTGAGTCTGTTGCACTGAATACAAGCACCGGCATCGGCCAGACCAGTAAGCCTGCTTTATTAAATGCCATTGTAAAAAGCGGTGATAACGTCACCACTTATGTGGCGGGTACGGATTATTCAATCGATCTTGTATTCGGCACCATCACCCGCATTAAAACCGGCGCAATCCCCGCATCTCCACCGCCGCTAAAAGTGACTTACGACTACGCCGACCCGACTAAAGTCACGTCTGCAGACATCATCGGCTCGGTGAATGCGGCTGGCCAGCGCATCGGCATGAAGGCGTTGAAAGACACTTACAATTTGTTCGGTTTCTTTGCCAAAATCCTGATCGCCCCAGCGTTTTGCACACAAAACTCAGTGTCGGCTGAGCTGATTGCGATGGCGGATCAGTTGGATGCAATCACTTATATTGATGCGCCAATTGGCACCACATTCGCCCAAGCACTCGCAGGCCGTGGCCCCAGCGGCACGATCAACTTCAATACTTCAAGCGATCGCGCTCGGCTTTGCTATCCACACGTTAAGGTTTACGACCCAGTGCTGAAGGCCGAACGGCTGGAACCCTTGTCCTCTCGCGCCGCTGGCCTACGAGCCAAGGTAGATCTGGATAAGGGTTTTTGGTGGTCTAGTTCTAATCAGGAGTTGTTGGGCATTACCGGCGTAGAGCGCCAGCTTTCAGCGATGATTGACGACCCATCATCAGAAGTGAATATGCTCAATGAAGTAGGCATTACCACGGTATTTAATAGCTACGGCAGCGGCCAGCGCTTATGGGGCAATCGCACCGCCGCTTTCCCTGTAGTCACGCATATGCGTAATTTTGAAAATGTGCGCCGCACCGGCGATATGCTCAACGAAAGCCTGCGCTACTTTAGTCTGCAATATATGGATATGCCGCTGAACCAGGCATTGATTGATAGCCTAGTCGAATCCGCCAATAGCTATGGCCGCAAGCTGATTGGCGATGGGGCACTCATTGGATTTAAGGCATGGTTTGATCTAGCCAGAAACCCGCAAACCGAGCTGGCCGCCGGGCATTTACTCATCAGCTACAAATACACCCCGCCACCGCCAATGGAGCGACTGACGTTTGAAACCGAGATCACCTCGGAATACCTGCTCACATTAAAGGGGGCTAAATAATGTCCAGTATCGAAGTCAACCGCATCACCAACGCCAATATCTATGTGAATGGCAATTCACTATTGGGTAAGGCGGAAGAAATCAAACTGCCGGATGTCACCGCTATCATGCAGGAGCATAAAGCGCTGGGCATGGTGGGTAAGATTGAGCTGCCTGCTGGCTTTGAAAAACTGGAAGGCGAGATTAAGTGGAATTCGCTGTATAAAGACGTGGCCAAAATTATGGCCAATCCTTTTAAGACCGTACAACTGCAATGCCGCTCAAACGTAGAAACCTATAACAGCCAGGGCCGCATAGAGGAAGTAGCGCTGGTGACGTTTTTAACCGTCAGCTTTAAAAAGAACCCGCTGGGCACATATAAACAGCATGATAACGCCGAATTTCCCGCCAGTTTTTCAGCGACCTATATTAAGCAAGTCATAAATGGTGAGGAAATTTTAGAGCTGGATTACATGGCCAACATCTTCCGCGTGAATGGGGAGGATATGCTGGAAACTTACCGGCAGAATATTGGCGGCTAGTGTTGGTAACGCTTTAATGCTTAAGCCCACTTCGGTGGGCTTTTCCTTTTCTAAACTGCATTAACTGACTCCTGCTGCTACCTCCTGCAAAATCCTTTGTGTTTAGTTACGCCATCACTCCGGCTAATTCACTCACACAAAGGGCATCCCATGAAAATCACATTACGTTTTCCATTTACCACTGCTGCTGGCATTCGCATTGAGTCGCTGGAATTGCCACGCCCTAAGCGTAGCGATTTAAAAGCAGCACAAAAATTTAGCAATGATGCGATTGATCAGGAGGACTTTTTGTTTTGCCGCCTTACTGGGCTGGTGGTGGAAGACCTTGATCAATTGGATGTGGCAGACAATAAGGCGCTCTCCGATGCCTTTCAGGCCATGGTTGGTGGCGGAGAAGTCGCTGAGGTCGCTGGACGAAGTGTTGTTGCTGGTACTGCGGATGCCGCCGTCTGAAATTGATGGCCTAGAAATGGATGATTATTTTTTCTGGGTAGAGGCTGCCGAGCGTGAAATAAAGCGCCGTAGTCAAAGCTAAATAAGGGCGTCAGCATGGCTGATTTACTCGTTGGGATTAGGATTGGAGCCGCGCTGACTGGGTCATTTCGGGCGGCATTTGCCGGTGCGCGAGGCACGCTTGACCAACTGGGGCAAACAGTTGATCAAGTGCGTACCCGGCATGCCCGGCTTGGTGATGCAATGGCTCGTGCCGCAACTCACCCTGCTCGTAATGTGGATGCCCTGCGTCGCCAGTATGAGCGGCTGGGGCGAACGCTAGAACAACTACGAATCAAGCAAGAAAAACTCTCGGCCAGCTTAGAGCAGGGGGCGGTCTTAAGCGCCGCCAGGTCTGAGCTAAATGGTGAGGCGATGGAGGCCTTGGCTGTGGGCGGTGCGGTGGCTTTGCCCATCGCGCAAGCCATCGCATTTGAAGACGCCATGCTGGGTGTGGCGAAGCAAGTGCAAGGTGCCCGTGATGATGCTGGCAAACTGACCCCGCTGTATTTTGAAATGGGCCATTCCATTCAAGCATTGGGCCGCAGGATTCCCTTAGTCACCAATGAAATTGCCAAGCTGGTAGAGGGCGGTGCTCGCATGGGGGTGCAGGGTAAAGAAAACCTGCTGATCTTTGCTGAGCAAACGGCCATGATGGCCAGCGCTTTTGATATCCCGACAGAGCAAATCGCTGAAAGCATGGGCAAAGTTGCCACGCTTTATAAAATCCCCATTCCTGCGATTGGCAAGCTAGCCGATACCATTAATTATTTAGACGACAACACCATTACTAAAGGCGGCGACCTGATTAATTTCATGGAGCGCACCGCTGGCGTGATTGCAATGGTAAAGATGTCAGCCAAAGAGGCCGCAGCGCTTGGTAGTACGTTCTTAACGCTGGGGGAAACACGAGAAACCGCATCAACGGCCGTCAATGCAATCATTGGTACTTTTGCTTCTGCTGAAAGCGGCACTAAGGCATTTAGATCTGCGGTGCGAGAGCTGGGTTTAGCGCCTATAGGTTTGCAAAAAGGCATGCAAACCGATGCGATGGGTACCTTGATTAAGGTTTCAAATGCCATTGCAAAACTGCCCAAAGACAAGCGCGTTGGTGTCATGATCGACATGGTAGGCAAAGAGCATTTTGATACATTCTCTAAGCTCGTAGATAACCCTTTGGAGCTGGCTAAACAGCGGCAACTGGCGAATAGCCCGAAAGCGCAAGGCTCAATGCAAAAAGAGATGAATGCCCGCAAGGATACGACCTCGGCTCAATGGTTGATGTTCCAAAACCGCCTCTCGGAGCTGACGGTTAATCTGGGTACCATCCTTTTGCCAACGATTAATCAAATCATGGGTGGCATCGGCTCAATGGTGAGCAAAATGGCGGATTGGACACGGGCGCATCCTGCTGTTACTCATGCGATTGTAGGCACAGTGGCCGCTTTGGCAGGGTTAAAAGTTATCAGCTTCGGCATTCGTTATGCTGTGAATGTGGTGATGTCGCAATTCAATGCACTGCAAACCATTTTCAATACCATCACCGCCAAGTGGACCCAGCTCGTGGCGCTGTGGCAATCCGGTTATTTTTCGCCGTTGATTAGCAGGCTGGCGAGTATCGGCAATTCATTACGTGTTGGATTTCAATTGGCACTGCCGTGGCTCAGGCAGGCGGGAATGATGTTGCTGCGCTTATCGCCCATCGGGCTAGCGCTCTCGGTGGTTGGCTTGCTGATTTATAAATATTGGCAACCGATTAAGGGTTTCTTTATTGGGCTATGGCAGGGCTTATCTAGCGTGGCTGGCCCCGCGTTGAAGGCGCTGATTCAAAGCGTTACATCGTTTGCTAAATCAGTATGGGCACTCATCTTAGCCATCCCCGGTGTGGGCGTTTCGATTCGGATGATAGGCATTGTCGCCAAGCCCATTTTCAATGTCATCATAGTTGGCGTACGGACTGCCTATACATGGTTTAAAAAACTCATCGCGCCGATTGATGATGTGGGTGGAAAAGCCCAGAACATGGGCCAAATGGTTGGCGTTGCATTAGGTGGAATCGTTAAAGGGCTATTTAGTTTACCGACACAATTTTTCAAATTCGGCGGCGACATTGTTGATGGCTTAGTGAATGGCATTAAATCCAAGCTGGGTGCTGCCGAGCACACCATTACCCAGTTCGGTCAAAATATTAAAGGTTGGTTTGCCAGCACCTTGGGCATTCAATCACCCTCACGGGTTTTCTTAGGCTTTGGCGACAATATCGCTCAGGGTGCGGCGTTGGGGATTGGCCGCTCAGCCGTCTTTGCTACCCGCGCAGTGGCTGCAATGGCGCAGGCCAGCGCCACGGCCTGGGGCAAACCAGAATTAGCATCGCCTTTTGTGGATGTTGCCAACCGCGTGGCCAGCGTGGTGCCTCGCTCATCCGGCCATGAAGGGCCGAACTCGTCCGGCGGAATGACGGTGCATTTCTCCCCACAAATCACCGTACAAGGTGGCGATCCTGCTGCGGTGCAAGGCCAAGTGAATCAGGCTTTGCAATCCGCATATCCTGAGTTTGAAAAAATGATGAAGCGCTACGAGAGTAATAAAAAGCGCGGCAGTTATGGGGGGAATGCCTGATGTTCGCCATTCTCGGCAGCATTGAATTCGACCTCATCACCTACTTTGATGGGCTAGAGATTAGCTACGGCGCGGACTATGCCGAGCACGCACTCATTGGGCGCAAGCCTCGGCTGCAGCATGTTGGCGATAAGCTGGACGAGATTAAAATTGATCTGGTTTTTCATGCCAGCTATTGCAGCCCAGAGGCCGAACTGCTGCGCTTACGCAAGGCGGTGACGGCACATGAGGCGATGTCATTTGTGCTGGGCAATGGGGATTACAGGGGGCGTTTTGTTATTACGAATATTATTTCTACCGGCCGCCAGACAGACAAAACGGGCAGCATGATTGCGCTAGATGCCCAGCTGGCCTTGCGAGAATACACGGGCGATCCAGCCACACCTCGCCCCGTGGCGGTAGTGAGTGCAGGCAGCCCGCTGCCGCTACAAAGCAAGATTGCACCTGCACTAGCCATTCCGAAGATTAGCCCACTGGCTCAGGCGGTGAGCACAGTTAAAGGGGCATTGAGCATGGTGAGCAAAGCGCTCTCTGCCGTGGCCGCTGTGAAACAACTGGCTAGCACAGATCCCCTTACTGCGTTGGCACGCCTTCCTGGCGTGGGGACTGTCGTTGGTAATGCTTTGCCAGGGCTAGGGGCGGCCGTTGAACAAATGGGAGCGCTCAAAAACATCGCCAGCGTGGCGACCGATGCGGCGCAAACCGTGCAGCGGGTTTCGCGGATGCGTGGGGAGATAAGCAGCCTTACGCAAAACATGGCCAGCGCCAACGCAGGCAATTTGCTCTCTGTTTTAACGTCTGCAAACGGCACAATTCAGCGGGTGGATAGCGAGATCCAAGGCGTAAATCTGCCGCTAGCCCGAATGACGGCGGCGGCAGTCACGCGGCGGGTGGGCGCATGAATCTGACCCACATCACCACGGATGGCGATCGCTGGGATTTGCTAGCGTGGCGCTATTACCGCGATGTATCGCGTATCCCTCTGCTGATTGATGCCAACCCGCATATTGCGATTGACGAAGTACTCACCAGCGGGCAAACCGTCATCGTCCCCCTTGTTGAGGAAGAAGTAAGCACAGAGGAGTTGCCACCGTGGAAGCGCTAAACACTGTACGCACCCCCGTGTTTGAGCTGAGTTATAACGGCCGGGCTATTTCTCAGGACGTTACCCCTTACGTGAGGTTAGTGGCCTATACCGATCATTTAAGCGGCGAATCGGATAGCCTAGATATTGAGCTGGAAGATTCAGATGGGCGTTGGCTGGGTGAGTGGTACCCAGAAAAAGGGGCGACGTTGGCGTTTAAGTTTGGCTATCAACATCAGCCCTTAGCCTCTGCTGGCCAATTCGATATCGATGAATTAGAGCTAAGTGGGCCGCCATCGGTGGTGCTGATCAGAGCGCTGGCGGCCGGGGTGCAAAAAGCAGTTCGTACCCGTAAAGGCAAAGGCTACGAAGACACCACGCTGGCGGCCATCGCTCAGCGCATCGCCAAGCTGCATAAAATGACGCTGGTGGGCAAGATTGATGCGATTCCGATTGATCGGGTTTCGCAATATCACGAGAGCGATTTAGCTTTTTTGCATCGGCTAGCGGGCCGGTATGGCTACACCTTTAAGGTGACAGAAAATAATACGCGCTTAGTGTTCTGGAAAAATAGCGCTTTGCACTCACAAGCGTCTATTCGCAGCTACACCCCCAATGATTTAGCAGGCTGGCGGTTTAGAGATAAAGTGACCGATGTACCTGCTCGCGTTGAAGTCAAACACCACAATACTAAAACCAAATCCTTGGTCACTGCTGGTGTTAAACATAGCGAGACCACGGTTTCTGGGGCAAGCTCCTCTGGAGAAAAATCCAGCGCTGATACGGTAAAGATAAACCGCCGCGCCCCGACTGCCGCATCGGCACAAGCACAGGCAGGAGCTGAAATGGAGCGGCGGCTATTGGACCGAACCAGCGCTGAAATTAGTTTGGAGGGCGATCCTGCTTTGGTGGCTGGTGTAAATATTGAGCTAAGCGGGTTTGGTCAATTATCTGGCATTTACTTGATTAATCGGGCTACTCACACCATAAGCCGCAGCGCAGGTTATACCGCCGATTTAGAGCTTAAGCGCTCGGCTCCTCTTAGCCCTAAAAAAGCCAAAAAGCATGGATGAGACCTTTGCAGAAAGCGGCGTCACGCTTAAGTTTGGCATCGTGATTACCAGCAAGCCCGGCTTTGCGCGGATTAGCTTGCCGGACACGGACAATATGCAAACCATGTGGCTACCGATCGCTTATCCCAAAACCCAAGATGATCAATGCTACTGGACCTATGACACCGGCGAGCATGTGGCCGTATTGCTGGATGCTCAGGGTGAAGACGGGGTGATTATCGGGGCGATTTTTTCTGATGAAGATACGCCCCCCATTAGCGACCCGAATAAATTCGGCATCCAGTTTAAAGACGGGGCCATGCTGGAATACGACCGGCTAACACATACGCTAAGCATTACCGGCGTATCTAAAGTCATTGTCGAAGCCAGCACGACCATTATCTTAAAGGCCGATAGCAAGGTGACAATCGACTCGCCAGAGGCTGAATGCACGGGTAATTTACTGGTGAAAGGCTTGCTGACTTATCAAGGCGGCATGGCTGGGTCTGGCGGTACGGGTGGCGCTTCTGCCACTATTGCCGGTAATGTTCGTGTTACGGGGGGGGATGTAGACGTGGATGGCGTGAAGGTAAAAGGCCACCACCACACTGAGCACGACGGCTACAGCACTAGCAACGCCAAAGCATAGTCTTAAACCGCTTTAATATCCCTCCTTAAAACATAGCGTCATCATGGCGCTATGAATCTCAAAGACATCTCTTCCCTGCATTGGCAAACCGCCCTCGGCGGTGATGGCATTGTCGAAAATATCGACGATATCCATCAGGCCATCGCCATTATCTTGCGCACCCCGCAGGGAGCAGACCCATTGCGGCCAGAGTTTGGCAGCAAACTCCACGACTATATCGACTACCCGATCCATCGCGCCCTCCCGCATGTGGTGCGCGAAAGCGTGGAAGCGATCGCCCGCTGGGAGCCTCGCGTCACGGTTGAGCGCGTGTCGTTTGAATTAAGTGAACCGGGGCAAGCTCTGGTCAAAGTGTTCTGGCGTTTGCCGGATGGCTTTACAGATCAAACGGCGGTGACGCTATGACGATCGTACCCAAAGTCATCGACGATGATAGCCAAGCCATTACTGCCGAGCTGATTACGGCTTATGAAGCCATGACCGGCAAAACGCTGTATCCCGCGCAAGTAGAACGCTTGTTTATTGATTTGATTGCATACCGTGAAACATTGTTACGCAGTGCAATCAATGATGCCGCCCGGCAAAATCTGGTGGCGTTTGCTCGCGGCCCGATGCTGGATTATTTGGGCGAGCTGGTGGGGGTAAGCCGCTTGCCTGCCCAGCCAGCACAGGCCATTGTGCGCCTGACCTTTGTTACCCCCTTAATTGCGGTCTTACTTATTCCAGCAGGAATACGGGTGCAAACCGCTGCAGGGCTACAGTTTTACTCGCTGAACGAAGTCATGCTGCCGCTGGCCAGTACTTATGCGGATCTGGCCGTCGCTGCGATGGAGCTAGGCACGGCAGGCAATGGCTATGTTGCTGGGCAGGTGAACGGCTTGCTGGATGCGATCGGGGTTGAAGTGAGCAGCGTGGCCAATTTAGCCGTTACATCTGGCGGGGCCGAGGTCGAGAGCGATGATCGCTTGCGCGAGAGCATTAAGCTGGCCCCTGAGGTGTTTAGCGTGGCGGGCAGCCGCTTGGCTTATCGCCAGCATGCGATGCGGGCACATCAGGACATTATCGAAGTGGCGGTGATTTCGCCTGCACCTGGCGAAATCCGGCTCTACCCGCTGCTTAAATCCGGTCTGCCAACCCCTGCTATTTTGACCGCTGTGGCCGAGAAATGCTCGCATGAGAAGGTGCGGCCGCTATCGGATTCTGTGCTGGCGCTCTCGCCGGTTGAGCGCTCCTATACGCTCTCTGCTCAGCTGGTTTTATATAGTAGTGCCGATGCAGCGGCTGCTCTGGCCAAGGCACAAAAGCAAGCTGCGCTATTTGTAGCCACGCAGTCGGCGGCCTTAGGGCGAAATATTGTACCCACGCAAATTATGACCATCTTATCCGTGCCTGGTGTTTATCAGGTCACGCTGCTATCGCCCACTTTGTTAGAGGTGGGGGAATACGAATGGGCACATTGCACCGGGATTAACATTCAGCTGGTGGGGGTGAATGATGGCTAATGCTACGCCGCCAGTCCTCGCAATTGATCCGCGCTTTGGCCCACTGGCCCAGCTCTCTGAGCGCTTAACCGGCCTTGATATCTCGCGTGTGTTGGTTAATTTGGTCGATCTGGCTGAGCCTTCGGTGCTGCCGTTTTTAGCCGATCAATTCCATGTGATGGGCCATCACGGCTGGAGTGCGGCTTTGAGCGATGAGTCACGCCGTGAGCTAATCAAGTCCGCGATTGAACTGCATCGTTATAAAGGCACACCGTGGGCGGTAAAGCAGGCACTCAGCAATCTAGGCTTGGAGCAGCTCACCCTGATCGAGCGCCCAGCTGGGGCACACTGGGCCGAGTTTGATATTGATATCACCGTGAGCACTCGGCCGGTTACGGCAGAAATTTACCCGCAAATGACGGCACTGATTGATACCTACAAGCCCGCCCGCTCTCACCTGCGGCGCTTGGTGGTTTCGCTGGCCACGCGCAATGCTATGCAGGCAGCGGCAGTGACCTTTGGCGGTGACACGATCTCGATTCAACCGTATCAAATCAGCCTGATTACTTCCCCCTCTGCATCACGCTTGGCCGCCATTCGCCAGCATGACTGGGGCACGATCACTATTTACCCGAGGACATCATGAGCACTTTTTATACGCTGCTAACCAATATCGGGGCAGCTGAATTTACCAATGCTCAGGCGGGCGGCACCAATGTCAGCTTTACCCATATTGCCCTAGGCGATGGTAATGGTGCGGCAGTTACGCCGTCCGAATCCGCCACGACGCTGACGCATGAGGTGCACCGGGTACCGATTTCTAGCGTGACCACCGATGTTAATAACCCGAACTGGCTGGTGATTGAAGCCGTGGTGTTGAGTGCCGTGGGCGGCTGGACAGTACGGGAAATCGGTCTAATTGGCGGGCAAGGCGGCGGCAAGCTTATTGCCTTTGGCAATTTCCCGGATACCTATAAGCCGGTGCTTGCAGAGGGCAGCGCCCGCGATCTGGTAGTGCGCATGATTCTGCAGGTGGGTAATGCATCGGTGGTGCAGCTGACGGTAGATCCATCAGTGGCTGTGGCAACCAATCAATCCATTGTGAATGCCGTTGCTAATCATGTGCAAAACCCCGCAGCCCATCCTGAGTATGTAAAAACATCGGATTTAGACACTTTGCTTGGCCGTGCCCGGCGTCACTTTTTTGCTAGTTTCTAGGAGGTTCTATGGCATCAGGAAAATTCTGGGCGGGGCTGCTTACCGCCAATAATTCCACCGACACGGGCGTCATTCCGGCTGCAAAAATCCGCACGGTGAATATCAATGTGGCGAATTACGGCAGCGTGGATGTGCTGATTAGGGTGTATATCGGCATGAATGCCGCCCCGTCTGACGCGGACCGTATTGAAGCGGATATCACGCTGAAACCCGGCCAGCTGTACAAGCTCACTGGCGAGCCAATGAGTACGGGGGAACGGGTGGTTTTATTTAGCAATAACACCGGCGCGGTTGCCCGCGTGAGTGGTTTTGAGGAGGACGCATAAAATGGCCCGCATCTTAACAACCCCGGCAGGGAGCAGCGCTGCGGCTGCAAGCACAGGTTTGCTGGACCGCTACACCCCTAAATTTCCGGTGGGGTCGGTAACTGTTCCGCCGGGTGTGAGCAGCTGTTTTATTACCGGGGTGGCAGCTGGGGCGCGGGCAGTGGCTGCAACAGGGGTGAATATGCCTGTTAGCACACTGCTTGGCAGCTCTGAGTCTGGAAATATTGTGATTGGTACTGCTCCAGATGCTGCTGCGACAAATCCCATTTTGTATGACCCTATTGGCCGTAAACAAGTGCCGATATTTAGTGCCTCAGGCTCTCCTGTTGCAGCCAATACCGGTGGTCAGCAATGCCATGTCAGCGATGACGGTTTCATTTTTATTGGTGGCACGATCGGCTCATATTTTAGTGTTGATTATGGCAACACTTGGCAGAACACGACGTTTATTAAAAATGGCCAGCGTTCAATGGCCGTGCGCCCTGCAGATGAATACACCGCTATGGTGGATCACCGTGTTGCGTATATCAGTAATACGAGTCAGCGGATTGGTATTTGGAATGGATTTGGTCTTTCTGAAGGTGCCGTGAATTACGCAAACTCCACAACACTGGACAAGATAGATTATGTGAATGGTTTCTTTGTAGCATCTGCGACAGGTGGCATAAACAAAACTTGCTTCTATTATAAGGACGCAACAGTCTCAATCCTTGGCGGGGATGGTTGGCCCGTAGTTGTTGTGGATGCAGCTAGCAATAAAACGCCTGCTGGCATGGCTTACGGAAATGGCATTTACGTCTATGCGTGTACCGACGGCTCAATTTACACCGCTACAAGTATCACCGGCCCTTGGACCGCTCGCACCAGTAATGTGGCCAGCATTCATGGGATCAGATTTGCGGGCGGGCGCTTTGTGTGTGTCGGGAATGGCGTTTCTACACAAACTACAGACGGGATCACCTGGACCAGCGGTGCTCAGGCAGGGCTGTCATGGACTGAGACGGGTAAGGTCACGTACTGCACTCGCGTCAATAAATGGGTGGCCATAGCATCAGGTTACACTCTCTATACCAGCGATAATGGTAGTACGTGGACTCAGAATCCATTTTCAGCTCCAGGCATGATTACGCTGATTGCGAATGTTCCGAACGGGGTGCTTGCTACCGTTGCTGGCTCAGGGTACGGATGGATTTTCCCAGACCCTGTCTATGGAGCCGCCGCACAATTCTCTACTAGTAATGACGGCGGCGCATTGCGCGTTATTCGTACATCCAACAATAGCGAGGTCTTGACGCTGGCCGGGGGGCTGTCCAATGGCTTTGGCGGCTCTACAACGGGTAATCCCGGCGTGGACGTTTATGGCTCAAATGGCGTGCAACCCGGCACCACTTCTGGTGTGGAAGCGCGGCCAGTGGATATGCCTCATCTGGGGGGTGTCGCCAGTTACGGTTACAAGGTGTCAGGCGGGGCCGGGCGCGCAAATAACAGCCAAGGCGGCGCTTCTCTTTTTGCTCCCGCTACCAATTTCTTGCTGGCCACCAGCACCTCACCGGTAAAACCCGTAGGCGCAGGCGCAGGGGGCGCACACAGTACACCGGCCACCATAGGTGGTGGCGGCGGTGAGGGTGTGGTCAGGCACAAAATCAGTGTTACCCCCGGCGAAGTGTTGGCGTACTCGGCGGGTTTAACCATTGCAAATACCAATCTAACCACTTTTTCAAGCCATGCGTTTGAGCCATCACGCGGTTACATCAGTTTTGAATTTGCATAGGGAGTAGGCAATGAATTACGCATATATTCGGGCGGGGCGTGTTGACCATATCGCGGCCAGCGCTGGTGAGGAAATGACGGGTTTAGAGTATACGGTCGAGCTGGCTGAAGGCAGCACGGTATCACTCGGAGATCTCTATGATGGCAGCACGTTTCATCACCCCCTGCCGCCACTCCCCGCCGCTCCCACCCTGTCGCCGATTGAATTCAAGTTGCTCTTTCATCCCAATGAGCGCGTGGCGATTGAGCAGTTGAGAGCCACTGATCCAATGGTCAAAGACTTTATGAGCATCGTTGAAGACCCGCGCATCACGCATATTAATTTGAGCCTGCAATCAACACGCTATGCGTTGGCTTATTTGGAAGAGAAAGGTTTGATTACTGCAGCACGCACTCAGCAAATCTTAACAGGCGTAGTGCAGTAGTTTGAAGACAGCGACCAGCCGGGTGTTCGAGCACCCGACTGGCCAGCTAACCCGCAGAATATGCCTGCAAGTCAACCCAAGACTGCCTAACCGTAGCTACGGAAAGGCAAGCGTAACGGGTTTTTTCACTATATGAAAGAGGCTTGCAGATGTTGCAATTAAATACAACACCGATTGTGCCGTGGATGGGTGGGAAGCGCAGATTAGCGAAACACATCCTGCCTTTATTCCCTGAGCACTCATGCTATGTAGAACCATTTTGCGGTGCGGCCGCGCTGTACTTTTTAAAAGCGCCAGTCAAAGTCGAAGTCATCAACGACGTAAATGGCGAGTTGGTAAATCTATATAGAATTGTGCGGCATCATCTTGAGGAGTTTGTCCGGCAGTTTAAGTGGGCGCTGACTTCAAGACAGATCTTTAAATGGCTGCAGATTACCCCTGAAGAAACGCTGACCGATATTCAGCGGGCTGCACGTTTCTTTTACCTGCAGAAGATGGCCTTCGGCGGCAAAGTAGATGGCCAGACTTTCGGTACCGCCACCACGACGCCGCCAAGGCTGAATCTGCTAAGGCTGGAAGAAGATCTATCAGCGGCTCATTTACGCTTAAGCCGTACTTATATAGAGAATCTGGATTGGGCAGCGTGCATTAAGAAGTACGACCGGGAACACACGCTATTCTATTGTGACCCACCGTATTGGGGCACCGCAGGCTACGGCGTAGAGTTCGGCCTACACGAATACCAGCGCATGGCCGAGTTGGCCAAATCGATCACTGGCCACATGATCATCTCCGTCAACGATATCCCAGAGATGCGTGAGGTATTTAATGGGCTGGCGATAGAACGGGTAGAGATTAACTACACGGTCGGCGGTAAAGGCAGAAGCAAAGATAAATCAGGCGAGCTGATCATCCGTAACTTCTAAGCCCCAAAAGCAAAGGGGCCATTTGGCCCCTTTGCTGATAAACATGAAATTCTTTTTCAAATGATGGAAAATGCAGCCAAGCCATTTATCGCGCACAACACCCCACATTTTTCGCGCCGCGCTTCAAAGGGGACTTTAAAAAGCCCTATGCTACGAGCGGGGTTATTATGATTTTTTGCTGCTTGCTAATAACAAATAATTTGCTTAGCGCTTATAGAGTGAAACCCGCGAGCAATATTGAAAAGCCCTCAGGTAAGTCCCGACCTAAGATAAATTTCCACTTCCTAATATCGAGGCCACAATGAGCCACTATCAGCACCACGTATTTTTTTGCCTGAACCAGCGCGAGCCGGGTGAGCGCCAGAGCTGCGCCAGCTGCGGCGCAGTTGAGATGTGGGAACACGCCAAAGGCCGCATCAAAAAACTAGGGCTAAGCCAGCCGGGCAAAGTACGGATTAATAAAGCAGGCTGTCTGGAGCGCTGTGAAGAAGGCCCTGTACTGGTCGTTTACCCAGAAGCAGTTTGGTATACCTATATCGATAAAAGCGATATCGACGAGATTATCGACGAGCATATCGTTAATGGCCGCATCGTTGAGCGTTTAAAAATTTAAGCCGTTTTCGGCATGCTCCAAGTTAATCCCTTGTCATAAGATGAACCGGCAGTTATAGGGTGTACAACGACGCAGTCCTTGTTACGACAAAACGGTGCGCAAGAAAAACGACTTGCACACCCTATAAAAATCAGCTTTTTTGCTATGATTTTGGCTTAAGTTGATGCGCATAGGGCAGCCGT
Source organism: Iodobacter arcticus (assembly GCF_042664895.1). Classification (NCBI taxonomy): domain Bacteria; kingdom Pseudomonadati; phylum Pseudomonadota; class Betaproteobacteria; order Neisseriales; family Chitinibacteraceae; genus Iodobacter; species Iodobacter arcticus. Next base: position 28,026 of record NZ_JBHTBQ010000009.1, on the reverse strand, counting down.
ACTTTTCAATCTAATTACCTGGCACGCCACAGCCCATGAGCACTCCCCGCAAAGCCCCTTCTTTTGAACTGATTGAAATCAATGGCCCAGTGGGCACACTGGAATGCCTAAGGCTGTCTTCTGCCCTCGAAACAACCGTTGGTATTGTGCTAGTCGCCCACCCCAATCCCACCGAAGGCGGCACGTTTAGCAATAAAATTGTGCATACCCTCGCTAAAACACTCAGCCGCTTAGGCTATGTGGCTTACTGCCCTAATTTGCGTGGCGTGGGCAATTCAGCGGGCGCTTTTGAAAATGGCGTCGGTGAAGTCGATGATATGGCCGCCATACTGGCTTTTGCCAGAAGCGAGCACCCCGCGCTAAGCCGCCTGACATTGGCGGGATTTTCCTTCGGCACCTTTGTGCAAAGCCAGCTCTGCCAGCGCCTTGGCAGTGATGCAGTAGAAGGCCTGATTCTGATTGGCCCCGCAGTCAGCCGCCATAACTTCCCCGAAGTACCTGTCGGCAAAACGCTGCTGATTCACGGCGAAGAAGACGAAGTCATTAGCTTAGACACCGTACTGAACTGGGCCAGACCGCAATCGCTGCCGGTCGTCGTCTTCCCCGGCGTTGGCCATTACTTCCACGGCAAGCTCACCCAGCTTGGCGATTGGGTGAATAAAGAATGGCTTCATAGATGAACCTGATTGCCGCGCCATTTGCAAACGGGCTGCTACTGAGTTCTGCCTTACTCAGTAGCTTGCTGATCTTGCATGCCGCCGTGCGCATTCCTTGGTTTGCCCTTAGCCAGGAACGCATCACCGGCTGGTTTGGCGCGAGTGTTTTTGTTTTAGGCTTCTGGCAAATGAAAGCCAGTATTCAGCCCGGCCTATCGTTTCACCTGCTTGGCGCAAGTGCGCTCACCATGATTGCAGGGCGAGATAAAGCGCTGCTGGGCCTTGCCGCCGTGCTCGCCGCCGATACCGCTTACGGCCATGCAGACTGGGGCAGCTTTGGGCTAGCGTGGCTGATTGTGGCTTTTATACCCGTGACGCTCACTCAGTATTTATTTACTTGGGCGCAGCGTACTTTACCCGCCAATTACTTTATTTATATTTTTGTAAATTGCTTTGCCGCCAGCACGCTCACCATGTGGTCGGTAGGCTTGCTTACTTGTGGCCTGCTGGCTGCAAGCGGCGCTTATCCGCTGGATTTTTTAATGAGCGAGCAACTTCCCTATTACTTTCTAATGGGCTGGCCCGAGGGCTTTAGCTGCGGTATTTATATGTCTTTACTGGTGATCTGGCGGCCACAGTGGGTGAGCACTTTTGATGATGCGTTTTATCTGACACGCAAAAACTAGCAAGCGGCTCAGCCTAGCCAAAGCAATTCAGGCACAGCATGATCATCCTCAGCATCCGGATTTCCTCGCCGTACACACTGCACAAAGAGGAAACCCATCGTGTAAAGCCTTTACTCAAGCACTTACACTCCCCTTTGCTGAAGCTCAATCGGCATATGACTTAACTTGCCCTTTAATTACATTGCGAGCTATTGTTAAGCAAACACTTATTCCCTGAAAACGCATGCACAGCATACGCTCCCGACTGAATATTATTTTTTTGGCCATCGTGACGCTATTTTTAGCGACTTCTGGCATGATTTCCTATTGGCAAACGCAGCAAGAACTAGAAAACAATATGCATCTGTCTGCCATGGCATTGCAAAAACGCCTGCAAACCGTACTGCCCGGCATTCTCTGGAATTTTGACAGCACCCAATTAGGCTTGGTGGTTGAAGCAGAAATGCAATCAGCCGATCTGGCCCTGCTGCTGGTCTATAACAACGAAGAACAAGTCGACGGCCGTATTAATAATCAGGGAGAAATGAGCGAGGTACGCCAAAGTATCGTGCCGCCCAATGCCCAAACTTTCCCGATTTATTATCCGGCCAACGAAGTATCCAAACCCATGGGCAAGGTGGTGTATGTTTTTTCGCGCGAAAAAATAGCCGCCCGCTTAAAGCAAATTGTCATGGCCAAGATTATTGAAGTGGTACTGCTCGACTTACTACTTTTTATGGCGCTTTCTCACAGCCTGCTGCTGGTTGTCATCCGTCCGTTGGGGCAGCTTAGAGAGGCACTGATTCATGCGGCAGATGCCAAAGACTTTAATTTAAACGATATCAAACTCGCCCATACCAGCAAGGACGAATTTGCCGATGTAGCCGATGCAGTTCATAGCATTACCCGCAGGCTGTGTACTGACCTAGAAAACCGCAAAGCGGCAGAGCTCGCAATGCGCCTTACCCGGGATTTAACCGAAAGCGCATTTAAACAATTGAGCGAAACCAAAAACAATCTGGTTCAAGCAGAAAAAATGGCGTCTTTAGGCGGGTTGGTGGCAGGCGTTGCCCATGAAGTCAACACGCCTGTTGGCGTGATCCTCACCAGTGCCTCGGTCTTATTTGAAGACACGCAAGCATTTAAAGCCAGCTTGGACGCAGGCGCCATCAAAAAATCAGAAGTCATGCGCTATTCCGAAATGGCCGTTGAATCCAGCCGCCTGATCCTTGCCAATGCCGAACGCGCCGCCCAACTGATTCAGAGTTTTAAACAAGTGGCTGTCGATCAAACATCAGAAGCCAGACGAACTTTTGAGCTGGGTGAATATATTGATGAAGTGATTATGAGTTTAAAGCCCACCCTCAAACGCACCTCGGTGCGCATTGAAACCAGCTGCACAGAAAAAATCGATCTGGACGGCTATCCGGGTGCGATCTCCCAGATTATTACTAATTTTCTAACGAATGCTTTGGCGCACGCCTTTAGCGAAGGGCAAGAAGGACTGATTTCGCTGAATGCTTCAAGAATCGACAATAGCGTGACCATGCGCTTTGAAGATAACGGAGCGGGGATACCTCCCGAGCATCTTAAAAAGATTTTCGATCCTTTTTTTACCACCAAACGGGGTAGCGGCGGCAGCGGGCTTGGGCTAAATGTGGTGTTTAATTTAGTCACGCAGACCTTAGGCGGCACCCTAATTGTGAACTCCGAACAAGGCAAAGGCACTTGCTTTATCGCCTGCTTCCCCCTGATTGCCCCTCTGCCTAAGGAAGGCAAAGCCAGCTAAAAACAGCAATAATCTGGTATCCTTACGCCCATGACACATGCCATTCTTTTTTATTGCCGCCCCGGTTTCGAAGCCGATGTGGAGGCCGAATTCACCTTTAAAGCTGATATCCCTGGTAAATGGGAAATTGGCCAAGGTTTTTGTATCTTCCTGCCTAAGCGCCCCGCCGATTGGGACAAGCTTTACCGCACATTAGAATGCGGCGACTGGGTTTTCCCTCGCCAGATTATTTTTGTGGTTGAAGCGCTCGATCTGCCGCCTAAAGATCGCCTTACACCTATTTTAACGGCGATTGATAGTTTGCACGAAGCACACAAAGGCCCTTGGCGCGATGTATGGATCGAGTATCCGGACACCAACGACGGCAAGGAGATCTCCTCATTCAGCCGTAAATTTGGTGCGCTGCTTGATGCAAAACTCGCAGCAAAAGGCTTAGCCAATAAACCCGACGCCAAAGCGCGCCTACATTTATTTTTCCCCACTTTAGAACGCGTTTATATCGGCTTTACCCGCCCTGATTTTTCTGTGAACTGGCAATTGGGCATTCCACGCCTGCGTATGCCAACCGACGCCCCCAGCCGCTCTACTTTAAAGCTAGCTGAAGCGTTTATGATGCTCGTGCCCGAATCGGGTCAGGTCAAGCCCGGCATGAGCGCAGTAGACTTAGGCGCGGCCCCCGGCGGCTGGACATGGCAAATGGTCAGCCGTGGTTGCACCAAGATTTTTGCCATTGATAACGGCCCAATGAAAGGCAGTATGGCGATTCACCCTAGCGTGAAACATCTGCGTGAAGACGGCTTTAAATATCGCCCGAAAAGCCCGGTGGATTGGCTAGTTTGCGATATGGTTGAGCAACCTGCCCGTATTGCTGCGCTGATTTCAGACTGGTTGGTGAAAGGCCATGCCCGTCAGGCTATTTTTAACTTTAAATTGCCGATGAAAAAACGCTGGAATGAATTGCAGCGCTGCTTAGAGATTATTGATGATGCGCTCGATGGTGCAGGTATTCGCTACCAGATCCGTGCCCGCCATCTGTATCACGACCGCGAAGAAGTGACCTGCTATTTAACTAAAATTAAACGTTAAATAATTGTATTAAGGGGATGTTTAACGCAAATCCTATCAACTTAGGCGAAATGCTTTTCGTAGGGGGGGTGAAACCCGCGAGCGATGCTGAAAAATACGCGGGTTTCACCCGCCCTACAATGTTCAATGCTTGCCATTGTGCAGCAGCATCTAGCTAAGTTGACAGGATTGCGACTCCCCCTTAAAACACCTACCTATTTTTTAAAAGAGAGTTTGTCCATTGTTAGTCACTAAGCAACAGGGGTATCGCATGTTTAAAGAATTCAAAGAATTTGCAATGCGCGGTAATGTAATTGATTTAGCCGTTGGTATTATCATTGGTGCGGCTTTTGGCAAGATTGTTGATTCGCTGGTAAAAGACATCATCATGCCGCCCATTGCCATGCTCATGGGCAAGGTAGATTTTGCTAATCTGTATTTCTTATTATCTGAAGGCAAGACCCCTGCGCCTTACGCTACTTTAGATGCCGCGCAAAAAGCGGGTGCGGTCACCCTCAATTACGGTGTATTTATTAATGTGATGATCAGCTTTGTGATCGTAACTTTTGCAGTATTTCTGGTCATTAAAGGCCTGAACAAGCTTAAACGCGAAGAAGCCATTGCGCCTGCAGCGCCTGCTGCTACACCCGAAGATATTGAGCTACTACGCGAAATTCGCGATTTACTTAAAAAATAAGTACCGCACTCTGATTTAAAGCATGGGTAGCCTAGTGCCCATGCACTCCCCCTAACGCTTTAAAAAAACGGGTTGATCGTTTTCGGCGCATTGCCTCTACACGCTGCGCGTTTAATTCACGACTTCACCGCTATGCCCTGATTACTCCGACAAAAGATCAGCCAGAGGCACATCGACACGGACAACAAGCGGCTCACCCTCAGCCATCTGGCTAGGCTTTCCGGCAATACATACCTTATTACGCCCTGTGCGCTTGGCTTCAAGCAAAGCCATATCTGCCGTGCGCACCAACTCGTTAAATTCTACCGGCCCCAAAGCCGTTACCAGACCAAAGCTGGCAGTAAAAACCGGCAAGCCTGCAATCGCAATCCGGCACTCCAAGGCGGCTCGAACACGCTCCAAGCTACAAAGCCCGCCCTCTTCATCGGTACTGGGAAGCACCACCACAAACTCTTCCCCGCCAAAGCGCCCCACAATATCACCGGGGCGTAAGGCTTCTCTCAGCACACGCGCAAACAAGCGCAAAGCTCTATCCCCCGTATCATGACCATAGCTATCATTTAAGCGCTTAAAGTGATCAATATCGGCAAAAGCCACGCAAGCAGGCTCGGCCTGCGCCAAAGCTCTGGCCGCTTGGTTTTCCAGACTACGACGATTAAGCAAGCCTGTCAGCGGATCGGTACGCGCTTGCAATTGCGATTCGCTCATCACCCGCAGCACGCCTAAGCGCATGCCAGAATGAGTTGCAATTGCCGTGGCACGCAGCATTTCATCATCATCCGGCAAATGGCCAGCAGGCCCCACAATATGCAAAATACCTACAGCCTGACCAATACTGGTCAATGGAATACATACGGCAGAGCAATCACCAATCTGCCTGCCACGCATATAGCGGCACACATCGAGTGCGCTATCATCATTAAATTTTTGCACCTGCCCCCGGCGAAAAGCCAAGCATTGCACCGGCGATGTCACCCCACAACCACAATCAGCCGTGTAATTCTGACTGCGAGACATCACCGATAAATGTGCCGTGCTCGAGTCAGACATCAGCAAGGCCGTGGAGCGCTGCGGCAGGCCCAATTCAATCGCTTCAGAAATAATAGAGGCTGCTTCCCCATCGCTTTCTGCCATTTCTAAAGCACGGTGTACGGTAGAGGTAAATTCCTGTATGCCTGCATCGCGAATTAGTTTTTGCTCGCGCTGCAGCGTTAATTTTTGAAAACGCCCACTAATCACGAGTGCTAACCAAATCACCAAAGGAATCGCAATCAGCAAGGAAAACACCAGTGCGCGGCCTAACTCTCTCACCGAAGCAAACGCCTCCTCTGTATCTTGCCGCACCACTACACCCCAGCCATAGCCCGCAAAACCCAAAGCCCCTTTGGAGGTAGAAAACGCGGCCAGCTGCTCATTACCATGATTCACTTCAGTCAACACGCCATTATTGCCACTCATCAAAGCCTGCACGGCAGGGGAATTTTTAGCCAATACGGCAGAGCCAAAGGGCAGGCCTAATGAATCGCTTAACACACGGCCCTGCTTATCCAGCACTTGCAAGTTCACCTTTTTATAGCCACTTTGATGTAAGCGATCTTTTGCCATATTGGCGATCGCATTCACCACCCTTTCATACGAAGCAAAATTAGCCCAAATACGAACAATCTTCCCTTGCTCATTAAAAATAGGTGCTGCAAACAGCAGGCTGATTTCTGACTGCCCCAGAGCAGTTTCTAGCAAAGGGTCTCTGGCCGCATCCGCATAATAAGTTTGACCGGCGCTTAATGAGCCAGCGCTCATTTTTTTAAACCATTGGGTGGCCGCCACGCTTTCACCCAAAAGCTTATCGCTATCGACACGCCGCCCATCGCCACTCACTGTATTACTCGCCACAATGTGGCCCTGCATATCAACGGCAATCATCAAATCGTAAAAACCATAAGCCCTCACATAGGCATTGGCCGCCGCTGTTGTCACCTCGGGCGAGCCACGCACGCTAGGGTTAAGCGCAATCATTTGCACATCGCCGTAGCGCTCAAATAAATTCCGATCAATTTTATCGATAATGCTTTCTGCCTGAGCGGCCAGATAAAGCTCTGTTTTCTCACGTAAACCCTGCTCGCTACGCTGATAACCTAGCCCGCCGGTTAGCAGCAGCGGGATTAAGCCCAGTAATAAAAGCCCGCCGAGCAACTGCCGGCTTAACGAATGCAAGGCCATATGCGGCTCTGCAATCGCTGCTTTTGCCTTTAAATCACTGAACCATGCCATGCTCATGGCGTACCTCTCACCAACAAAACTGACATTAAATTTCAACAATACAACATAAAAAATAAGGCTATTTATATGTAGACCATATAAATTAATACGTATAACTTACCCAACGAATGGTCTTCATTCATAATCTCACGGCTACTTTTCCCCTGTTTCCCGCATCAAGCTACAATGCCGCCATGAACAAACCCATTCACTTACGTATCCGCCAATTTATTCTGGAAGGCATACGCGAACGCCGCTTTTTGCCCGGCGCAAAAATCCCCACCGAAGCCGAGCTGGTTTTGCAATTTGGCGTATCCAGAATGACCGTCAATAAGGCGGTCCGTGATTTAGCCAGCGAAGGTGTGCTAATCCGCTTTGCGGGGGACGGCACCTATGTGGCCGAGCGCAAAGCCGAATCGCCGCTGCTGGATATCAATAATATCGCCGAAGAAATCGCCTACCGTGGCCATCGCTATCGTGCATCGGTAGAGCTACTTTGTGCTGAACCTGCTCAAGCTGAAATCGCACTCTGGCTAGGCCTAGTAACGGGCGAAATCCTATTTCACTCGCTGATTGTGCACTTTGAAAATGATAAAGCGATCCAGATTGAAGATCGCTACGTCAACCCCGCCTTTGCGCCGGATTATCTACAACAAGACTTCACCATCGAAACGCCGAACGCCTACTTAATGAAAAGCTGCCCGCTGACCGATATCGAGCACACGGTAGAAGCCGTACTACCCAACACCACCGAACAAGCCTTACTCCATATCGCCGCCAGCGAGCCCTGCCTGCGCGTACTCCGCCGTACTTGGTCGCATAAGCATCTAGTCAGCTTCAGCCGACTATTACACCCCGGTAGCAGCTACAAACTGCGCTCGCAAACAAGGGTGAAGAAATAAATCTGCAGGGTGGGCATGCTTTTATGCCCGCGTACTAAGCAAAGTCAAAAAGACCTTTTTAGTGCCTTCGGCACGTTGATTTAAGTGCTGGCGGCCCTCTGGCTTTCCTTGTATACGAAGCCAAGCCACAATCTCAAAGCACGAAGGCCCCTTATCTACGGACAGCGGCGGCGGAACTCGCTTCGGCGAGCTTCAAGGGCATAAATATCTACACAAGGGTGATGTTTGTTCCCCCTTTGAAAAAGGGGGCTAGGGGGGATTTGAAGTTGCATCTCTTTACAAAAAGGCAGCAGCTAATGCCAAGGAAAATCCCCCTTAATCCCCCTTTGACAAAGGGGGAGGCTGCAGCACTGAAGTACCGACATCAACTTGTGTAGATACCTATACACATGAGGTGTTCCCCCCTTACAAGTTCAAGACTTAGCCTCCACCAGCGCCTCATCTGTCTATACAAAAACACCTCGCCACCCTGCAGGTCAGCCATAAGTTCTACCTCATTAGACCTTTCCCTGCTTGACATCAACAGCAAAATGCGTAAATGTATATACAATTACACAGCCGACTGCCGATGATGACCCACACTACAGAATCGCTTTGGATTAACGCCCGCCTTGCTACCCTATCCCCTGAGCATGAAGCTGCTTATGGAGCGCTGCATGCCCATGCCCTATGGATTAGAGGTGAAGAAATCCATGCGATTTTGCCGCAGGACGAAGCCTTGGCCGAGTTTGCGGGCAGAGGAGAAATTATCGATGTGGCTGGCGCTTGGATTACCCCAGGTCTAATTGATTGCCATACCCATCTGGTTTATGGCGGCAACCGCGCGGCTGAATGGGAAAAGCGCCTGACGGGCGTGCCTTACCAGCAAATTGCCGCAGAAGGGGGTGGCATTGTTTCCACGGTGAACGCCACGCGTGATTTATCGCAAGCCGGCCTCGCAACACAAAGCCTGCCTCGCCTGCTGGCCTTGATAAACGAGGGCGTTACCACGCTGGAGATTAAATCCGGCTATGGCCTGCGTCTTTATGATGAGTTAAAACAGCTGCGCGTAGCCCGCCAATTTGGCGAAGATCATCCGGTAGAAATCGCCCCTACCCTACTCGCCGCCCATGCCCTGCCGCCTGAATTTGCGGGCCGCAGTGACGCATATATCGATGAAGTAATTAATCGCATCCTGCCTGCCGCCGCCAGCGAAGATTTGGCCGAAGCGGTGGATGTGTTCTGCGAAGGCGTCGGCTTTAGCCCGGCCCAAACCCGCCGCGTATTTGAAGCGGCCAACGCGCATGGCTTGCGTGTAAAAGGCCATGTAGAGCAACTGTCTAATTTGCACGGCGCGGCGCTGGTGGCCGAGTTTAATGGCTTATCCGCTGACCATATCGAGCACCTAGACGACGCAGGCATTGCCGCGATGCACGCCGCTGGCGCAGTGGCAGTCCTGCTGCCCGGCGCGTTTTACTTTTTACGCGAAACACAAAAGCCCCCTGTTGCAGCGCTCCGCTCTGCAGGCGTGCCGATGGCGGTATCGACGGATCTAAACCCCGGTACCAGCCCCTTCGCCTCCATCCGTTTGGCGATGAACCAAGCCTGTGTGCTATTTGCCTTAACGCCCGAAGAAGCCCTCACCGGCACCACCCGTCACGCAGCCCAAGCACTGGGGCGCGCAGCAACCCACGGTCAACTAGCCGCAGGATTTGTCGCAGACTTTTTAGTCTGGAACATCGATCATCCGGCAGAAATCATCTACAGCCTAGGCACGCCTCTGCTCAAACAGCGGGTATTTAGAGGCCGCTAAGCTGTAGACCAAACCCAAGATCTGTAGACACAGAGAACACAGAGTTAAAAAGCAGAACACGGAGAAAAACGAGAAGAAAGGCAATAAGGCCAGAATGAATAGTTGTTCTTTTTTCTCATAGGTTTTCTCTGCGTGCTCTGTGTTCTCATTTATCTCTGTGTCTACAGACCTTAGGTTTTTCTACAGAATTTTTAGAAGTTGAAGATTGAAGAGGATATAACCATGACCGTTTGGACTGGGCGTATTGATACTGCTGAAGGGGATGCAGCTCGGCGCTGGCATCAAGTTGTGCAGCCCCTATCTACTAATCAGCCCGCAGGCATTGCCCTGCTTGGCTTTGCCTGTGATGAAGGCGTGCGCCGCAATCAGGGGCGGGTGGGTGCTGTGGCTGGGCCGGTGGCTTTGCGTAAGGCGCTGGCGAATCTGGCTTATCACCCCACTCTGCCGCTTTATGATGCTGGGGATGTGGTCTGTGAGGATGGTGATTTAGATGCCGCTCATCAACGTCTAGCTGCTGCGGTAAGCCAAAACATCCAAGCGGGTCATTTGTCGCTGGTGCTCGGCGGCGGGCATGAAACGGCTTTCGGCCACTGGCTGGGCATTGCCAACGCTTCCCCAAGCCAACGCATCGGCATTGTCAATTTCGACGCGCACTTTGATTTGCGCGAAGCAAGCGAAGCCACATCCGGCACACCCTTTGCCCAGATCGCCGCTGCATGTGCCAAACGTGGCCAAAGTTTTCAATACCTCTGCATGGGCGTGGCCGAAACCGCCAATACCGAGGCGCTGTTTAATAAAGCGCGGCAAGTACAAGCCTCATGGCGGCTCGACACCGAAATGACACCGTGGCAGCTGACAGAAACCGAGGCGCAGCTGCAAGCCTTTATCGATCAAGTCGATGTGGTTTATCTGACGATTGATTTGGACGTATTGCCCGCAGCGCAAATGCCTGCAGTCTCCGCCCCCGCAGGCTTTGGCGTAGAAATCAGCGTAATCGAGCACCTAAGCCGACTACTTGCGGCAAGCGGAAAACTCGTCGCAGCAGACCTAGTGGAATTCAACCCGCTGTTTGATACCGACAGCCACGGCGCAAAAGCCGCCGCTAGACTGGCATGGGCGATTTGCAGAAGTTTAAAACCTTTAAAAACCTAAGATCTGTAGACACGGAGAACACGGAGCTTAAAAACAGAACACAGAGAAAACCTTGAGAAAACATAAAAAATCCTTATGGTTTTCTCTGTGTGCTCTGTGTCCTCACTGTTCTCTGTGTCTACAGACCTTTTTGACTTTCAATTTTTTAAAAACCTAAGTTCTGTACAGACCTTTTTGACCTTCCTTCATCAACCGGAGCCATTACCATGACTGACCCACGCCATGATCCTTCCCGCGTTATTCGTGCGCCACGCGGTAGCGAGTTGACTTGTAAAAGCTGGCTGACTGAAGCCGCTTTTCGCATGATTCAGAATAATCTCGACGCCGAAGTGGCCGAGTATCCGCAATCCTTAGTGGTTTACGGCGGGATTGGCCGTGCGGCGCGCAATTGGGAATGCTACGACAAGATTCTGGAAGTACTCACCCGGCTGGATGACGATCAAACGCTGCTGATTCAATCAGGCAAGCCGGTTGGCGTGTTTCCATCGCACCCCGACGCACCGCGTGTGCTGCTGGCGAACTCCAATCTGGTCCCTCACTGGGCTAATTGGGAGCACTTCAACGAGTTAGATAAAAAAGGCCTGATGATGTACGGCCAGATGACCGCAGGCAGCTGGATTTACATCGGCAGCCAAGGCATTGTGCAAGGCACTTATGAGACTTTTGTGGCGATGGCCAAACAGCATTTTGGCGGTGTAGCCAAGGGGCGTTGGGTCTTGACTGGCGGTTTGGGTGGCATGGGCGGCGCTCAGCCGCTGGCCGCAACCATGGCTGGTTTTTCGATGATCGCCGTAGAGTGCGATGAAACCCGCATCGATTTCCGCCTAAAGACGCGCTATGTAGACCGCAAAGCGACCACCTTGGATGAAGCGCTAGCCATCGTGGCTGATGCAAAAGAGACCGGCAAGCCGGTATCCGTTGGCCTATTAGGCAATGCGGCCGATGTGTTTGCTGAGCTGGTTGCCCGTGGTATTACCCCCGATGTCGTCACCGATCAAACTTCAGCGCACGACCCTGTACACGGCTACCTGCCACAGGGATGGGATATTGCCAAATGGCGCGAGGCGCAAAAAAGCGATCCGGCTGGCGTCACCAAGGCCGCCAAGCAATCAATGGCTAAGCAAGTGCAAGCGATGCTGGATTTACAAGCGCGTGGCGCGGCAACCGTTGACTACGGCAATAACATCCGCCAGATGGCGCTGGAAGAAGGCGTAAAAAATGCATTCGACTTCCCCGGCTTTGTGCCCGCCTATGTGCGCCCGCTGTTTTGCGAAGGCATCGGCCCTTTCCGCTGGGTAGCACTATCTGGCGACCCAGAAGACATTTACAAAACAGATGCCAAGGTCAAAGAGCTGATCCCGGATAACCCACATCTGCACAACTGGCTGGATATGGCGCGTGAACGCATTGCCTTCCAAGGCTTGCCAGCGCGTATTTGCTGGGTAGGCCTGAAAGATCGCGCTCGCCTTGCGCTGGCCTTTAATGAAATGGTTAAAAATGGCGAACTAAAAGCGCCTATCGTCATTGGCCGCGATCACCTCGACTCTGGCTCGGTAGCCTCACCGAATCGCGAAACTGAAGCCATGCTGGATGGCTCGGATGCCGTATCCGACTGGCCACTTTTGAACGCGCTACTCAATACTGCTGGCGGCGCAACGTGGGTGTCGCTCCACCACGGCGGCGGCGTAGGCATGGGCTTTTCTCAGCATTCAGGCGTAGTGATTGTGGCTGACGGCACAGACGCCGCCGCCAAACGCCTAGGCCGAGTATTGTGGAATGACCCCGGCACCGGCGTCATGCGCCACGCCGACGCAGGCTACGACATCGCCAAAAACTGCGCTAAAGAACAGGGCCTAGATTTGCCGATGTTGAAGTAAAAACAACAACAATAAACCCTAAGATCTGTGGACACAGAGCACACGGAGTTAAAAAACAGAACACGGAGAAAACCAAGAGTACTGACAAGAACATAAAGATCAAATTTAATCTCTTCTTTTGTTTTTCTCCATGTGCTCTGTGTTCTCACTGGTCTCTGTGTCTACAGAATTTTTAGTTCGTAGGATGGGTGGAGCCGATGTTTTTACGGCGATACCCATCGCAAGCCTATTGATGGGTATCGCCAAAAACAGGCTCCACCCATCCTACAAATACAAACACACTGGATCACACAATGAGCACATTCAATATCAAGCCCGGCCAATTAACGCTTGCTGATTTACGCAAGATTGCCCGTGATGAAAGCATCACCCTTAGCCTAGACGCCTCGGCGCATGCGGGCATCAATGCCGCAGCCGCTACCGTGGCACGTGTTCTAACTGAAGGGCGCACGGTGTATGGCATTAACACGGGCTTTGGCCTGCTCGCCAGCACCAAAATCGCCACTGAAGAACTTGAGCTGCTGCAACGCTCCATCGTGCTTTCACACGCTGCGGGCATCGGCAAGCCGATGGAAAACGGCACGGTGCGTTTGCTGATGGCGCTGAAAATCAACTCGCTGGCGCGTGGTTTCTCCGGCATTCGCCTCTCGGTGATCGAAGCGCTGATCACCCTGTTTAACCATCAGATTTATCCAGTGATTCCGCAAAAAGGCTCGGTGGGCGCATCGGGTGATTTGGCACCGCTATCCCATATGAGCGCGGTTTTGATTGGTGAAGGCGAAGCCTTTGTCGATGGCAAACGCGTCACTGGCGCGGCTGCGATGCAAGCCGCCAGCCTTGATCCTATCGTGCTCGCCCCCAAAGAAGGCTTGGCATTATTGAACGGCACACAGGCATCGACCGCCTTTGCGCTAGAAGGCTTATTTGCTGCTGAAGACTTATTTATCGCCGCGTCTGTAGCAGGCAGCTTATCGGTCGAAGCCGCCATGGGCAGCCGCACGCCATTCGATGCACGTATTCATGCGGTGCGTGGCCATGCTGGGCAAATTGATTCGGCGACGTTTTATCGTGATTTGCTTGGGGATGCTAGCGAAATCTCACAAGCCCACGCCAACTGCGGCAAGGTGCAAGACCCTTATTCATTGCGCTGCCAGCCACAGGTGATGGGTGCATGTCTGACGCAAATCCGCAATTCGGCAGAAACTTTGTTGGTAGAAGCCAATGCCGTATCGGATAACCCGCTGGTTTTCTCTGACGATAATGTGATTTTGTCTGGCGGTAATTTCCACGCCGAGCCAGTGGCCTTTGCTGCAGATAATCTAGCGCTAGCGATTGCCGAAATCGGCTCGCTGTCTGAGCGCCGTATGGCCCTGTTGATCGACAATAATCTATCTAAATTACCCGCATTCCTCGTGAATAACGGCGGCGTTAATTCTGGCTTTATGATTGCCCAAGTGACCGGCGCGGCGCTGGCTTCTGAAAATAAATCGCTGGCTCACCCCGCATCAGTAGACAGCCTGCCTACGTCCGCCAATCAGGAAGACCATGTTTCCATGGCCACTTTTGCTGCGCGCCGCCTTAAAGACATGAACGAAAACACGGCAGGTATTCTGGCGGTGGAATTACTCGCAGCTTGCCAAGGGATTGATTTCAGAGCGCCAAACAAGGCATCGGACAAGCTTGAAGCCGCTAAAGCGCTGCTACGCGCCGAGGTGACTTTCTACGATAAAGACCGCTACTTTGCACCCGACATCGAAAAAGCAGCGGCCCTGATCAGCCGCGCGGCTTACAACCACTTCAGCCTACCGGGTCTACTGCCTTCGGTTTAAAGCGAAGCAATCTAGTTCCAATAAAAAAGCCCGCTTCTTATACAGAAGCGGGCTTTTATTTAAAGCTTACCAAACATCAGCGAATAGATACTTCAACTCGCCTATTTCTAGGCTCAAGCACCTCATCAGGCGTTAATACTAATAAATTGCGCTCGCCGTGCGATTCTACCGTCAGCGAATTATATTTCAGCCCCTTTTGCTTCAGCATTTCTGCAACCAGAGTGGCGCGTACCAAGGCCAGCTGTTCGTTCACCTCAGCCTTGCCCAATGTATCGGTATGCCCCAGCACCGAGATGTCCACCGCTGGCCATTTTGTGGCCTCAGCAATAATTTCTGGCAGCAACAGCTCAGATTCATGGGTCAGCATGGTATCAACCTGGAAATAAATCAGGTAATGCCGCGGTATTTTAGGCCGGGCTGCCATTGCATCACCAAAATCCTCTTTGATTTTTTCCTGATCAATTGCGGCAGGTGCTTCAGAGCCGTCAAGAAGCGCACCATGGCCTGCCGTTTTAATCGCTTGCTCGCCTTTATCTCCTTTAATCACCACCTCGCCGGTGCGCCCATCAGGATTTTCAAGCAAAACGATATAAGAATTCGATGCGCACCCTTGCAGCAATAAAACCGCAGTAAACATCATGAACATCAAAAATGAAATGGGGCACCTAGCCCCATTTATATGATTCAAAGGCATGTATTACTCCTCAACTTTCACCAAAAACTGTGTGCCCCGTACCCCAATCATGCCGGCAGGAGTGCGAATAGCGACGGCATCCGGCTGCAATTTAGCGATGATTCCAGAAACATAGTTCATCGTTCCCTTAGCCAGCATGCTCACAATTTTTAACTTACCTTGAGCCGGTGCATAAAGATACTCATCCACAGTAAGCTCAGTATCGGGGCCAAAAGACATCACTGTTTCGTCTTTAAAAGTAAGGCCCATGCTGCTTTTTGCTCCCGTTTTCAAAATACTGCCCTGCTGCACTGCAGTACCTACTTCGGCTTTCACTACCTTGCCTGCCGTCGTCACTGAAGCCTCACCCATCACGTTTTTCACATAGGCAATAGGCGTTTCAGCAGCCCAGCTCGCTGAGGATAATAGCAGCCCACACATAAAAGATAATTTAAACATCACTTCTCCTCCATCACACTGATGAGCAGGTATGAAACATTGTCAGCTTAACACGCATGAATCAACGTTTAATACCCATCTCCCTAGCATGCTGACAGCCGTAAGCAACTTGCTCCAAACGGTTAAATTCAGCAGATCTAAGGTATATTTTGCTTATTCAATCAAGCCCCAAAACACACACTGCCACCAAGCAGACTACGCTATACCGATTACAGATGAAGTATGGCTTTTACTAGGGTCTGTTGACGCTTCATTCACGGCTGCGTTGGCTGCAGTTTTGGGGCTGAACAAGGCAAAAATTGCGACATGGCACCAGTACCATTAGCGATTTTTAACGCAGTGCAGCCCCAAAAATGTAGCCAACCCGAAGGGCTTAGGCGGAAAATGGCTATCCACTGCGTTATGCTCCTCGGAAATAACCCGTTATTGCCTTCGTCGCATGCCTTGTGCCTAGCCATTTTCCGCCTAAGCGCAATTGTGAATGAAACATCAACAGACCCTAGGCCTCTCGACTAACAATAAACTAAGCTGAATATCAGCTCGCTCTTGGCGTAAGAAAACCCCACTAAAAACAAACCATGATCAATCAATCACTCAAACGCCTTGGTTTTTTCCTCCCGCTCGCCTCTGCTTTTTTAGGCTTAGCGCTGCTATTAACAGATGCATCACCACTACAATCCTTACGCAACAACCTATTTGATCAATATCAGCGCTGGTATCCGCGCATCAATCTCAACACAGCGGTGCGCATTATTGATATTGATGATGAAAGCCTGCGCCGCCTTGGCCAATGGCCTTGGCCACGTACGCGATTAGCTCAATTAACAGATCAATTGCAAAGTGCAGGTGTAGCTGCCATCGGGTTTGATGTGGTTTTTGCTGAGGCAGATCGTACTGCACCACGGGCAATGGCCGATCTTTGGTCACTTAAAGGCCCTTTACGTAGCGAGCTTGAAGCTCTGCCCGACCACGATCAGGCCTTTGCACAAAGCATCAGCAAGGCCAATATTGTACTGGGATTTACTGTGCAGCGTGGCACACTGACCGGTGAACTCAGCGCGGCAAGCTCTACCGCACTCAGCCATCGCCCATTTCGCTATATCTACGCAGGCCCGCCCCCCACGAGCTGGCTGCACACTTTTCAAAGTGCCATCCTTGCACGGCCAGAGCTCGAAAGTGCAGCCAAAGGCAATGGCGCGCTTAATTTTGTGCCAGACAACGATGGCGTAGTGCGGCGGATTCCTCTTTTATTGCAATTAGCAGACGAGCCTGTCCCCACCCTTGCAGCAGAAATTCTGCGAGTGGCTCAGGGCGCTCAAAATTATGTTTTAAAAACGCAGGCACTGGGCATCAGCGAAATAAAAATAGGCCGGTTTCAGATTCCAACCACCCGCAGTGGCGAAGTCTGGATGCATTACTCACGCGAGTCGCCCCAACGTTATTTACCGGCTTGGAAGCTGATCGCAGGGCAAATTCCTGCGGAGCAACTTAAAGGCAAAATGATTTTAATTGGCAGCTCGGCACAGGGCTTAATGGATTTGCGCTTTAGCCCGCTTGGCCGTATTTTGCCCGGTGTAGAAGCACACGCTCAGCTGCTGGAGCAAATTACGAGCGGCCATATCTTGCAGCGCCCCGGCTGGGCTAGCATTGCCGAAATCATCACCACCCTAGTGGGTTGCCTAGCTATCGGCCTGATTGCAACGCGCAGCCGGGCACTGATTGCGGCCAGCACCACGCTGGCCTTGCTGGCGCTGGTACTGCTTAGTGGCTGGTATGCCTTTCGTGAGCACACGCTGCTTATCAACACCGTAACGCCTGCATTGGCTTTTGCCTCTACCTTTATCCTTGGCAGCCTGCTGCATCACTGGATGAGCGAGCGTGAGCAGCGCTGGATTAAGCAAGCGTTTTCCCGCTATGTATCCCCCAACCGGGTCAGCCATCTGATCGAGCACCCAGATTCAATGGCACTGGGCGGACGCCGGCAAGAATGCAGCTTTATTTTTACTGATTTAGCCGATTTTACCAGCCTGATGGAGAGCATCGACCCTGCTCAGGCCGTTACTTTGCTAAACGACTATCTTGATCAGATGATCGCCATTGCCTTTAAACATGAAGGCACGCTGGATCGAATTGTGGGCGATGCGGTGGCGATTATGTTCTCCGCGCCGCTTACACAAGCCGATCACCGCGCCCGCGCCCTTCGTTGCGCCATGGAAATGGATGCTTTTGCCAGCAACTACTCCGACACACTTCAGGCAAAAGGCTTTCAGTTTGGCAAAACCCGAATTGGTATTCATTCAGGGGAAGTCATCGTGGGCAACTTTGGTGGCTCTACTATTTTTGATTATCGAGCATTGGGTGATCCAGTTAACACCGCGGCGCGATTAGAGAGCGTAAACAAACACCTAGGCACCCATATCTGCTTATCTGAAGCTACACTATCGGGCTGCCCGGACGCCTTAGTACGCCCTGTTGGCCGCCTTGTTCTCAAGGGAAAAAACCGGGCACTACAGGTATTTGAGCCGCTCACCGAAGCACGCTTAGCAAACTATGCACCGTTAGAATTGTATCGCAGCGCCTACCAGGCCATGGCTCAGGAAGTATCGAGCGCCGCCAGCGATTTTAGCGATCTTGCCCTAAGCTACCCCCATGATCCCTTGCTTGCTTTGCACCATCAGCGGCTTAGTAAAGGCGAAAAAGGCGATCTGATTGTTATGGCAGAAAAGTAAGAGGCCCCAATGAGCACCGCAAAAATCAACCGCTTTATCCAAATCTTTAGCGATGCTTTTGCCCAGCTATCGGTATCCATCACGATGCCTGATATCGAGCACTTAGCCGTGCTGATACACCGTGTGATGGAAAACAGAACACGCAAATACCACACCGCGGCGCATGTATTCGAGCTTTGCGAAGACCTTAGCGCCAGGCCACAGCTTGCGGCGCTTTTTCATGATCTGGTGTATTACCAACTGGATGGCAGCTTCCCCAAAAAAATAGCCCCCTTGCTCAACAAGGTATGCCATATCGAAAATGGCGGCTTTATTTTGCAAGAGTTAAATAATGACGCACTGATCATGTGTGCCGATATTTTTAATTTCAAGCCCCATCAGGCGCTGCCGCTTTATGGGGGAATGAATGAGTTTTTAAGTGCCGTTGTCGCTGTCAGGCTGATGCAGCCCTATTTACCTATGAGCGATCTGATTGCCATTGTGGCCTGCATTGAAGCCACGATCCCTTTCCGGGGATCTGATGAACATGGCAAAGATTGCTCTGACCTGCTGGCAGAAAAAGTAAGCATTCAAAGCAAAAAATGGCTTACGGAGCTCACCGATGCAGAAGCCGATGAATACCTTGCACAAGTGATGCAAGACGCGATAAGCCTGAGCAATATTGATGTAGCTGGCTTTGCGGAGCCCAACCCCGGTAAATTCTTATCCGCAACTTGGCTGCTCATCGAAGAAGCCAATACCCCACTCAATACGGTAGGTGTTTACACCCTGCAAGACTATCGAATGGCCTTATTGCGGATGGAGGAATTTCTGCACGGACTTAAAGCAGAAGTTGTTTTTCACCAATATGCCGATCTGCCAAGCGATGTGGAATACCAACGGCTTACCGAAGCGGCACGTAGGAATATTGTTTTTTCCTGTGATTTTCTGGCCGCCAAACTCACCTCCGTCGCCCTGATTGAAGCGCTGGCCCTGGCAACTGGCGGCGATTGCCCGGTATCGATGTTTCTGGGTGACATTCACGGCATAAGCAGCGCGCCAGATCGGGCCGAAAATTTTCTTCCGCCAGCCCATACGGCCAGCGATGTTCGCCCGGCACTGTTGCAAATTTTTGAGCAAGGCCGCTCAGAGGAAACCTACTCTGATCTGAATGCCTCCCCACTCACCGCCTATCTCTATCGCAGCCTAGGCCATCAGGGCACATTTCAAGCCTGGTCTCTGGCACGGCACTTTTTTTCTGGTCAATTATCGCCGGAAGATTTTCTCAAAAGTCTGGATCGCAATTTGGTTATGTCGATTATCCAAGCCTGCATGCATATTGCGGCTTCGCGGCAGGCGGGCTTGCAAGCACTGCACGACATGCTGTCTGAAGCGCAGCACTGATCCAGCGCTTTTTAGCAGCAAGATGGAGAAGCGCCCTAGCCCTCGCACTTCTTCATCCATTTTCAATCAATAGCAGCCCGAAGAGGCTGCTATTATTGTTTATAAACGTAAGTAAAAATAATAATGTCCTTAACTTATTTACAGATACACACTTACAGAGTTATAAAGCACGCCTTGCGCCATCTATGCCATCAGAATGGTGAATTGATCAGGCACTACCCAAAAACAGTGTGTTGCTAAGTCAATCAGGAAAGGGGAGCAATTCCCAACCTGCCCGGTACTACTCGCCACGACTGCATTGCCCAATCACAGCACGTTTTTTGTAAATACACGGATGGCCGCGTGATATCAATCATTGCTCAAAACAAGTGGTTATTTTGAGCAATACACTTATTTAACTAACTAAGGAAGTTTGTATGAAACTGCGTTCTATCGCCCTGACTGGCCTCTTTACCTGCTTACTAGCCCCTGCTGCCTCTGCATTTGATCTTGGCGGCCTTATCAAAGCAGGCGAGCAAGCATTTCAAGCCGCTACGCTATCAGATACCGATGTCAAATCACTGGCCAACCAAGCTTGCGTACAAAGCGATTCCGGTTCAAAAATTGCACCCGCTAAAAATAAATACAGCAAACGCATGGATGCTATTGCCAAAAAACTGGGCACTGATATCAACGGGCAGGCTGTTAATTACAAAGTGTATTTAACCAATGATGTAAACGCATGGGCGATGGCCAATGGCTGCATCCGCGTCTACAGCGGCCTGATGGATCTGATGACCGACGACGAAGTGATTGGCGTAGTGGGCCACGAAATGGGCCATGTGGCACTGGGCCACTCCAAAAAAGCCATGCAAGCCGCCTACGCGGTTGCCGCAGCCCGCACCGCAGCGGGCTCATCCGGCAATGCCACCGTGGCTCAGCTCAATGGCTCTGATTTAGGTGAATTTACTGAAGGCTTGATTAATGCCCAATTCTCGCAATCGCAAGAATCAGATGCAGATAATTTCTCTTTTGATGTATTAACTCAGAAAAAATTAAACCGCGAAGCCCTCGCCACGGCATTCCAAAAGCTGGAAAAACTAGGTGGTGGTGAGCACAGCATGTTGAGCTCGCACCCGGCATCTGCTGATCGTGCTAAAAACATTCAAAACCGCATTGCCAGCGGCAAATAACCGCTAAACGTATGCAATGGTGAGGGTGTTTGCATCTGCTGCAAACGCCCTCACCACAAGCCCCATCTCTCCCTATAAATCTCTGCTCGAATTTATCTTTTCTTGATAAATGGCACATAAGAACCACGGCCACTTTATTTTCTGCCCAATCAATATATCTATCTGTATGCTACGCGTCAGCCTGCCGAAAAAATCGTAAAACCATTAGGAAATATAGCCTTGCAGATCAAAACGCTCTTTCTATGCCTTACTATCGTCCTGCTCAGTGCCTGCGGTAAAAGAGAAGAAATGGGCGAAATGCCCGCAGCAAGTGCCATTGCCGAATCGGCGGCAGATTCCGCGCCAGTAAGCACTAAAGAACAACTCAGCTCCAGTGCCAACACCTATAGCGATAGCACCCGCCAGTTTATTCGCACTGCCGATGCCAGATTTCAAGTTAAAGACGTTTATAAATCGGCACTGATCATTGAAGATATCGCCGCCCAGATGGGTGGCTTTGTTGAAAAAAATGCAATTAAATCAGAAATAGCCCAAATTCACTTTGAGCCAATTAGCGACAATAAAAAAATGAAACTCACCGAGCACACCGTCACCGGTGCTCTGATTATTCGAGTGCCCAGCGAAAAAACTCAGGAGTTTCTACGCCAAATGGCCGGGCAAATCATTTTTTTAAATGAACGCACTTTCCTTGCCCAAGATGCACAATTTGAATTACTCAAACAAAGACTAGGCATCCGCCGTAATCAAGAAACACAAAGCCAAATGGGTAAAGCCGCCAAGGGCAGTGGCAATGCGGAAGATAAAGCCATCGCGATTGATGCGCAAGACAGCAGCAAACAGGCCAGAGACCAGGCCATCATTCTGGAAAAAGAATTTGCCGACCAAGTGGCCTTTAGCAAAATCACTTTATTTCTAGATCAAGCATCTCAAATCAATCAGGCAGAAGTCAGCGATACAGAAGCAATCATCAAACAAGCCCGCCCGAATTTCTTCTACCGCCTTGGTAAAGCCATTCAAACTGGCTGGTATTGGGGGCTGGATACCAGTATAGAGCTGATGAAAATCTGGCCTTTATGGCTAGTGCTTGCTGCAATTGTTTTATTGCTACGCCGATCTAGAAAAGCGAAAAAAGCACCCGTTACTAAAGCAGAAGAATAAATCCATAAAGGCATACTCGATATGAAACTCAAGCTCATTTTATGTATGCCTGTTTTTCTGGCACCAATGGTTTTTGCACCGTTTGTTTTTGCACAAGACACTGAGCTAGAAGCCGCAAAGCTGCCATTGCAAAACTATATTCGGGCGCATGAAACCGGAAACGCAGATTTTGTACGTAAAGCATTTACGAGTGATGCAAAAATCGTTGACTATATCAGCGGCAATTTAATTTCATGGAGCGTAGAGCAATACGCCGGGCGCTTTACCGGCAAAGCCGCCAACGATGAAGCACAACGCAAACGCAGCTTTGAAATCATCGACACCACAGGCGATGCCGCCATCGCCAAAGTCATGCTCGATTACCCAAGCATCAAATTTGTAGACTATATGGCACTACTAAAAATCAATGGCGAATGGAAAATCACCCACAAATCATTTAACGCGCAAGCCAAACCAGTAAGCGTTAAATAATAGGGCTGAATAAGCTCTGAATCAGTCTTGTAGGGCGGGTTAGATTTATCAACCCGCGCTGGGTCTGGATAACGATGCCAGCCACAATCCACCTACTCGATCACCACTCTGCTTACACTGTCTGAATATCTGACTACGTCAAATACCAAACCGTCTTATAGCGCTTTAAAAAAGCGAAAAAAATATCCACACCAACAAGCGAATCAGCACCTATAAACCTTAAACCTGTAGGCACAGAGATCAGTAAGCACACGAAGAACACGGAGAAAACCCTAAAATAGCTCTGTTTTTCTCTGTTTTTCTCTGTGTGCTCTTTTTAGCTCTGTGTCTACAGATCTTTTTGCTTTAAAAGGTTTATTCCGCAAACTCACAACGCCAAATACGTCTCAAACTTGCTTCTAAACATCGAAAAAAAGCTTCTTACATTGCGGATATTCGATTGGGTGGCAAAAAGGCGGTGGGCTAGCTGGTGATAGGCGTTCATGTCCGCCACCTGAATAATCAGCACAAAATCCGGCCCTGGCGAGACGCGATAGCATTGCTGCACGGTTTTTTCTGCTGCGGCGAGCAACTCAAACTCCTGCATCTTTTCTGATGTTTGCACATCCAGCGTGATTTCAACGATGGCAGTTAAGCCTGCGCCAACTTTCTCTGGCGCTAAAATTGCCACCTGCTTGGCAATCACACCCGTATCCATTAATCGCTTCACTCGGCGCAAGCAGGTTGGCGGCGAGGCATGTACCTTGGCGGCCAGATCCTGATTACTTAATGAAGAATCTTGCTGTAATTGTTGCAAGATCCGTTTATCCAGCTCATCTAATGCCGTGATCGATGTCATAAAAGTTCACAATTTTTATAAAAATGAAATAAAAATTCATACGAATAGATGGTTATCTATTTATTTCATAATACATTAAATTTTGAAAGATATATTCACATCAAACCATTTAGGATAGAGAGATTGCTTCATTTATTCTGTAGGGCGTGCAACCCACCATTTTGAGATCATCATTCTTAAACATGGCGGGTTTTACCTCAATCCTATCAACTTAGGCTTAAGTCATAAGTTAATTCGGCATTCGTAGGGTGTACAACGACGAAGTCGTTGCGCACCGAGAACGGTGCGCAAGAAAAACGACTTGCACACCCTACGCAAAACCAAGCTTTGCTTTACCCCTAAGTTGATTGGATTGGGTTTCACCCGCCCTACATGATTTACAACCTTCCCATTTATCACATCCCCCGAGGTTTCTATGTGCGGTATTGTCGGTGCAGTTGCCCAACGTAATATCACCCCTATTTTGCTAGAAGGGCTTAAACGGCTTGAATACCGCGGCTACGATTCCTGCGGCGTGGCCTTGCATGTGGATGGCAAGCTACAACGCTCGCGCAGCACTTCCCGCGTGACCGAGCTGCAAGCGCAAATCGATCAAACTGGTTTAGCGGGTTTTACCGGCATTGCCCACACCCGCTGGGCCACCCACGGCGTGCCTTCATCGGCCAATGCTCACCCACATTTTTCGCGCGAGCGGATTGCGCTGGTGCACAACGGCATTATCGAAAACCATGAAGAGCTACGCGCCGAGTTAACCGCAGCCGGCTATGTATTTGAAAGCCAAACCGATACCGAAGTGATCGCGCATCTGATCGATCATCTTTATCAAGGCGATTTGTTTGAAACCGTACAACAAGCAGTGAAACGCTTAACTGGTGCTTTTGCCATCGCCGTATTCTGCCGCGACGAGCCGCACCGCGTGGTGGGCGCACGCTTAGGTTCGCCCCTGATTGTGGGCGTAGGCAAAGGTGAAAACTTTATTGCCTCTGATGCCATGGCCTTGGCGGGCACGACCGACCAGATTATTTATCTGGAAGAAGGCGATGTCGTTGATCTGCAATTGCAAAAATGCTGGATTGTAGACAGCCAAGGCACATCGGTGCAGCGCGAAGTTCGCACCGTTCACGCCCATAGCGGCGGTGCCGAGCTTGGCCCTTACCGCCATTACATGCAAAAAGAGATTTTTGAGCAGCCACGCGCCATTGCCGACACCTTAGAAAATGTCACCAATATCATGCCCGAGCTATTTGGCGACAAAGCCTACGGCATTTTTAAAGACATTGATTCGGTGCTGATTCTGGCTTGCGGCACCAGCTACTACGCCGGGCTAACCGCCAAATACTGGATTGAATCCATCGCCAAAATTCCGGTGAATGTAGAAATCGCCAGCGAGTATCGCTATCGCGATAGCGTGCCAAACCCTAAAAGCCTAGTCGTGACTATCAGCCAAAGCGGCGAAACCGCCGACACGCTTGCCGCGCTAAAACACGCCCGTAGCCTAGGCATGCTGCACACGCTGACCATCTGCAATGTAGCCACCAGCGCCATGGTGCGTGAATGCGAGCTGGCCTATATCACCCATGCGGGGGTAGAAGTCGGCGTGGCATCCACCAAGGCTTTTACCACCCAATTGGCGGCGCTCTTCCTGCTGGCACTGTCTTTAGCACAAATCAAAGGCAGATTAAGCGACGAGCAAGAAGCCGAACACATCAAAGCCATGCGCCATCTGCCGGTTGCCATCAGCGCCGTGCTAGCGCTGGAACCGCAAATCATTGCATGGGCCGAGCAATTTGCCATCAAAGAAAACGCCCTCTTCCTAGGCCGTGGCCTGCACTACCCGATTGCTCTGGAAGGCGCGCTTAAGCTGAAAGAAATCTCCTACATCCATGCCGAAGCCTACCCAGCTGGCGAGCTAAAACACGGCCCGCTGGCGCTGGTGACCAAAGAAATGCCCGTCGTCACCGTGGCCCCTAACGACACCCTGATCGAAAAACTAAAATCCAATATGCAAGAAGTACGCGCCCGCGGCGGTGAGCTGTACGTGTTTGCCGACGCCGACTCACGCATCACCGCCAGCGAAGGCGTCCACGTCATCCGCCTACCCGAACACTACGGCCTACTCTCCCCCATCCTGCACACCGTGCCCTTACAACTACTGGCCTATCACACCGCACTGGCACGCGGCACGGATGTAGATAAGCCAAGGAATTTGGCTAAGAGTGTGACGGTGGAGTGAGGGGGATGCTTAGTTTTTACTCTTATTCCGACCTATTAAAGTCGTAACTTGGCAATTAAAGTCGTGAATTGTCTAATATAGTCGTGAAATAGAATCCAGCAAAAATGCCCCTTGCAAAGAAGGGGCATTTTATAAGTCGTAAAAATAGCTTACAAAAACTGCTCTGGGGTTGCATTGATCTAAATTGGCACTTTCGCGGCGAGAACAGATCAGCACAAATCAGCCTATAGATGCTGCTCAAGTGTCAAACTAGAACGAGTACCTTTCAACTAGGTTTTGGCTTTTATAGTTGCGCCAGTGAGGAGGATTATCCCAAGCAAACTGTCGGCAGATTTTGCTGTGTTTTATTAAAATAACGCCGCTCACCATCCTGCGCCATCATCGCAAGCACCTTGGCAAAGCCGCAGCCCGCATTGCGCACTAAACTTTCAAGCTGTTGCAACGGAACACCGAATACCGTTGCGGATTCAATCAGTGATTTTTCTTCCAGATAAAACGCGATCGCAGCTTGCTGCAAATTGAAATGATTCCGGCCACTAAAGTTTGGTAAACCAAGAGTTTGCAGACGTTGTCGTACAACGAAGTCATTGATCTGCGGAAACTGTTCTGCTGTAGCTCGATAATCGCCTCCCGTCGCTGCATAACGTTTGATCAATTCGTTTTTGCTAATGTTGACGGATTTTCGGTAGTTTACCGTCAGCTCTGCTTCACTGTTGTTTTCGAGTGCGAACATGGCTTGATCAAATGTTTCGAACAAGGCACTAGCAGCGATTAAGTAAGCTACCGTATTAGATGAATTAGTCTGGCAGTACAGTACTCCATCGATTGGATTAAACCATTCTCCTTCAGGCTTGACTGCCAGTTTAGGCACTACGGCATGTAGCCATTCACGGCCAAATTTTGCGATAACAAGATCACTGAGCAAGGCTTGCTTTACTTTGCCAGGATTGCATTGAAGTCCGAATTCCTTCGCACAATTTTTGAGTTGTAACGCAATTGGACGAACTGCCAGAGGCTCTCAGCTAAATACCACCACACAGCTGGCAACCTCTAGGCTAGAGTTCCAAGCAGAAGACCATGAAGACAGTTGTTAGGTTGCTTCTTTAGCCAATCTTTGCATATTTAGTGAACTGGTTTTTAGCCCCGCCTTAGTGAAGCGGTAACGCATGTATGATGAGATATCATCCTCGTGCGACGATACGATTAGCTGACGATGCTGCAGTTCGCAACGAAGCAGGTCGGTTAGGGATGCCACGCTCACTTCATCCAGAGATTGAGAGGGATCATCGATGAGTATCAGAGGGACATTGGCGTACACCTTATGCAGAGACAAGAAGAAGGCCAAGCTGAGTGCTGAGACCTGCCCAGAACTCATGGAAAGTACGGCATCATGATCAGACTTTTCTGCGGTCAGAAACCGTAATTGCTTGCCCTCGCGACTCTCGATGAATAAGCCTAAACCACGTTGGTAGTTCTGTATGAGCCGTCCACTATAAATATGGAAAATTAGTTCGATCTCTGAGATGGTGTGGTCGGAATAGGTACGCTCTACCCTCTCTAGGGTTTCGCGCAGCTTCTTGACCTTTTCGCTTGCTCTATTGGCAGCGTCGTTCTCTCGTTGAATCTTTTGCAGAGATTCTAGGGATTTTTGTAGTATGGTACTTCGTACTTAGTTGGCTTTGATGGAGATGTACTGCATCTTGTTGAGCAGATCTTGCGGCTCGACTATGTAGAAATCCTCAATGGTCTTAAAGGTTTGCAGGATGGTTTGCCGCCAATCTTCTGGCAATGGCTCAATCTCGGCTGTCTTCTTGGCACGAATCAAGGCAATAAGATTTTGCAGACGATCCTCCACAATCTCTGTATTCGCTGAGAACGAATAATCAATTGAAGTACCTGTAGTTTGCAATCGTTCTGCCAACTGCTGAATGCTTGCCAGACGAACTCTTATGCTCTCTAGAGCAGTGTGTAGGGCATTGTTATATTCTTTCGATAATGCCGTTTCTCGGAACTGTAGGTATGCAACTATTGGCACCAGTTCATCGGCCATCAGAGTAGTCAGGTGGTAATCCCCCCACAAAACCAGCTCATTTTTAAGTAGAATTTTCTCGCAGTCTTTGAGGAGCTTCTACATGAAAGCAGCACGTTATTCCGACAGCCAGATTATGGCGATTTTAAAGCAAGCTGAAGCCGGTTCGACCGTTCCTGATCTGTGCCGCGAGCACGG